>NZ_LMCG01000069.1:0-66095 GCF_001623065.1 Pseudovibrio sp. Ad46
GACAGGACGCTTATGTGCGCCTTGCTGCTTTCGATCAGCGCACCACACCAGAGCTGGGCGCAGCTGTGCTCAACGTCTCTCCAGATCTGACCCGCGATGAGGTCACCGGCGAGCCGTTCTATCTGGCACGCCTGAAGATCCTGGAAAGCGAAATGCCGAAGCTGAACGGCCAGACCCTCGTCCCGGGCATGCCCGTCGAAGGCTTCATCCAAACCGGCGAACGCACCGTCCTCTCCTACTTCATAAAACCAATGCAAGACCAAATCGCTCATGCATTGAAAGAGAAGTAAGGCGGATATACAGAAAATAGCTGGAACATACAGAGAGAAGGCAATCAGTTTATAGGCATCTGGTCAAACACTAAAAGAGGATTTGGAGCTGCTCCCTTCCAGCTCCTTGTCTTCTAAATATCGATCTTCTCTGAAAGCGAGAGTGCATCCTCAAGATCGATACCTAGGTATCTGACAGTACTGTCCATCTTAGTGTGGCCAAGAAGAAGCTGCACTGCACGAAGATTACCTGTCTTCTTGTAGATCTGCGCAACTTTGGTTCTACGCATTGAGTGTGTGCCGTAAGAACTTGGTTCTAGCCCGATTGATAAAACCCACTCTTTCAGCATTCGACCATACTGTCGCGTCGAAATGTGCGGCCTGTCATGAAACCGACCAGGCCATAAATACTCTGACCCGATCATTTCTGGACTGTCTATCCATTTTGACAAGGCTGATCTGGTTCCTTCCATGAGTTCGAACTGAACAGGCTTACCGGTCTTACTCTGTATTATTGAAGTGCGCTCTTTCACTCGTCCTGCAGTAAAGACATCGACAACCTTAAGACGTACAAGGTCACACCCTCTGAGTTTGCTATCGATTGCTGTGTTGAACAAAGCTAGCTCACGTACTTTGCCTGCAAGCTCAAGGCGAACACGAATGGCCCAAACGTGCTTTGGTAGCAAAGGGCGCTTTTGCCCGACAATCCTGCCACGATTCCAGGCTGGTTTTACTGGTCGGATCATAGGAAGGTTTGTAATGGTCATAACAGCTCCTCCATGCCATCCCTCAACCACCACATCGAACCGATTTTACTGCATGTAGATGACGGTTTTGAGATCTAGATCTACAGACGTGGCAGAGTAGTAATATGCTCTGAGGATGAGCTTAGACTTCAATGAGCAAACGACATCTGTTTTGAACGTCAAAGTCTTTAGCTAGTTGGCATTGCTATGAAGTGGGCCACAAACGAACCTTAGGCCTATTCAATCTTTGGTTGAGACAGGCTCGCTTTGGTGATGAGGAGTTTTGTGTTTTGCAAGCTGGTATTGGAGAAAATTGCGTTTGAAAACTCTCCTAGAAAGCATGTCGGATCGTACCGCACAGAACAAGATCTAGATAAGCGCAATGTGTCGCCGTGAAACTACATTAAGAACGCTGATGTGCTTTCTCCGAATAATCAAAACTATTTCTTCACTTTCTTGCGCGTGAAAGTTTCTTTCAACTTCTCCCGTTTTGATTTGAACAAGTCCTGCAAAGCGGCGAGGGCTTTTTCGACGTTAGCAACATCTCCGCGAGCTTCTTTCACTCTGTCCGCTTTAATTGATGCCTGAATGTGGGAGAGGCCTTGCCGTGCTTTTTCGTGCTGCGCTTGGAACAGATTAAGCTTCTTCTGTGATTTGAGCGTATTCTGTTTCTCACTCAGTTGCTTAAGGGTTTCTACCGAAATACTGTAAAACTCTTTAAGACGCTCAAACTCCTGAGCGGTAAAACGGCCGAGTTTGTAAAGCTTCTTTCCTTTATCAATACGGGTTTGGCCCTTAAGAAGCAGTTTCTCGCAGCCGGTGAAATCTCTGTTGATCAAACATATCTGGAGGTCTTTGATGATCTCGCTCAGTTCACTCACAAGCTGTTCAAAGGTTTCTCGTTCATAAGGGTCCTTAAACTCATTGACCTGATCACTCATAGTCGTGAGTTCATCTCGCAACGTACCAATCCGGCTGGCAAATATTGTCGTCTTCTGATCTTCCGTTTCCGCTGCTGCTTCCGGATTTCTCGCTGCAACTGCTTTGATTTCATCCAGACTGGTTTTCATCACCTGAATTTGAACATCGATCACCTCAAAGCTGCGTCCGGGGTCTACCGCTTTGCCGGTCTCAAGAGAGGTAAGTGTCTCTTCTGCTGCGTTATAGGCGGTATCAAGTTGCTTCAAGTGCTTCCTAGCCACTGGATCTGCTTCAGCGATGTGCTCAACCTCATTGCGAAGATGATAGACAGAGAGCAACTCTTGTCTGGCCTTCGCAATCCGCGCAATCAACTTGTCGCTTTCTGAAGGCTCTACTTTTTTCTCTTCCGGCTCAAGGCCCAGATCACCATTCAGTGTGAGAATAGCCTCCATTAAATCCAGCGTGCTCTCGATGTCATCCAGATGGGTGTCACAATCGAGCTGAGTTGACGTCTCTACCATCTGCGAGGCTGTTTTCAGCAAGTTGTTCGCGAGCTTATCACTCTCCATGAATTTTTTCAGCTCAGTTTCATTGCCAAGCAGACTGTCAGCACGACTGCCCAGCAGAGAATACCGAGTGCTCAGATCTGTGACATTGAGGGAATATTGACTTCGTAGATCCTGTAGGCCGGTAAGGACACCCTCAACTGCAGTGTTAAGCTCAGAAATCGCGCCCTCAATCGCATCGACCTGAAGTTTTGCAACCTCCACATCACGATTCATGACTGCCGTCTTCAAGCCAGTCACCGCTGCCGTTCCCTTACTGTGAGCCGCTTCTGTTTCCGTTAGATCCACACCCCAGTCCACAGCCTCATTCAGCTTTGCAATGCCGATATCAAATCGAGATTGGTGATAGGAAATGCTATCCTTCAAAGACTTCAATAGATTCTCTTTGATCTCCTCAGAGGTCTTAAAGATCTTTTGCATCAATGTGAGCCCGGCTTTTGCTTCTGTCATGAAGACCTTCAGTTGAGGCAATATCTCGAAAGCCTGAACGTCATCTTGGTCAGCTAAACCCTCTGCTTTATCAAGGCTTTGCAGAGTAGATTGATGCGCCGCATTCATGTCGGAAATCTTCTCGGGCATCAGATTAGGAGACCAGATGAGATTGGCTCTCTCAATACCTTCCCGAAGGCGCTTCATATCATTGAGAATCCTGATCACTTTCCGCTCTTCCTGATCAAAGATCGGAGGATCGAGAACTTCTGTCTTTCCGCCATCCACAGACTTGGTTGATTTTGTTTTGAAAATGCTCTGCAACTGCCCATAAAGCGTATACGCGCTTGTTAGAGCAAGCTGTAGATCTGGAATGACTTCATCTTCATCCTCAGTATCCCGTTCAGCGATATCCAGTGCATCTGCCGTAAGCTGTTTTGCTTCTTTCAGGATGCCATCGAACTCAACCAGAACCTCATTCTCCAGCGTTGTACGCCACTTGGCCTCGGCCTCATTCAACCCTTTTTGAAGCTTCGCCAAATTGGCAAGCAACTTCACAAGCGTTTTTTGAGAGGTATCGTCATCTCTAACCAGGGCTTCAGAGACATTTAAGTCCGCCGGATCTTCTGGCTGAGGCACTGAGGCAGGTTCATAACTCTCTGGCGTTGCCTTCTTGCCTTTTCTCAAACCTTTAGGTTTAACAAAACAGGCCTCCATATTGGCCAGAGCCAGAGGCAGCTGCGCCAGAATTTCTCTTGCGTCTTTAACACGCCCAGCATTTAGCAGTGCTTCTGCTTCAAAAACAATTTCACCTGCAGCTGTGTTGTAACTGAGAAAATCTGCCGCCTGCCTATCATAGGCAATTTCCCGGCGGCGCTCATAAAGCGCTGCGATTTTGGACTGAGCCTCAACAATATCCGCCATGAACAGATTAACTTTGGCAGATGTGTCTACCCCTCGCTCAAAGGCAACCACCATGCCATCCAAGGCAATCTGAGCATTTTCCTTATGATCGGCGGCTTCCTCCACTTTGTTCGCACCAATGGCTTCATCTGCATCATCAAGGAACTGCTTTGTCTTTTGTGAAAAGTTCTCGAATATCTTGAGTTCTTCATTATCGGTGAAGTCACCAGTATGTGCGGCTAACTTGTCATAATCCGCACGCAACATTGCGATCTTCTTGGCCAGCTTCCCAGCTGCTCCACCTTGGTCCTGCTCTGGCGTGAACTGCACAAAGTCCTGTACACGAAACATCAAGTTGTTAAGGGGCCGACGCGCTTGCGTAATCTGCCCGTCAGCCGCAACAAGTTCTCCAGCTTGTACATGGTGTTCTGCGGTTTTGACAAAAAAGTCAAAGTCCGTCATTTGCTTGGAGAAGCGCTTGAAGGATCTTTGATATTGCTCATTTTCTTGAGCAAGAGCCTGTAACTCAGGAAAAAGGTCGTAAGCAGGCTTTGCAGCGATTTTGAGTTGCTCAACTTGGTCAAAGGCTATGTTTGTTGCAGAAACGGTCTCCTGCCGGATTTCCTCCAGTTTCTTAAGACTGCTTCTGGCCTTATCATTCTTTGCAGCTGCATTCTGGTTTTCACCATGAATAAGGTCAGTTTGTGCGTTTTTCGTCAAAGACATAACATTTTTGAACTCATGCTCAAATTGCTTAACGTTGGATCCACCGGCCTCGACTTTACTTTTGTCTTTGAAAATTTGCTCGGCTTGCCGACGGATTGTCGTCGTTTCTTTGAAAAGTAGTTTTTGCTCAGGATCTTTCAGCTTCGTTTCATCAATACTATCATCCGTTTCGTCACCCAGATCCGGATTTAAGATTTTACGCAAGACAAATCGCTGCATATTCGCTTGATGATCTTCCGCTTCTGTAATGAACTTTTCGACACCAACATAGTCTGCCTTTTGAACTGCTGAGTTCGCCTGACTGAGCGCTTTCTGAGCTGCTTCATGCTCCACATCAAACCATTTTAAGAACAACTTTGAATCTTCAACCACGCCTCTGTTTTCAGCCGTTTTGCTCACATCCCGTTCAACAAGTGACAGCTTGAGCATAGTCGCGTTCAGACGCGAGTCTGCGTCCCGCTTACCTGCCCGCACGGCTGCTGCCAGATCATTTTTACGTGATTGAGTGCGGTCCAGCGCCTCCTCAGCCATTTCTGGTTTTGGAATATTGATACCCGTATTGACGTCACGAAGCGCTTCTCGCGCGATTGCATAGGCTTTGTCAACCTCATCAACATTGACGTCAGATTTTACTAGGGCAGTGCGCTCACCATAAAGGATCTCCAACTCTGAGTTGAGTTTAGCAGACTGGGCACGCAAGCCTGTAAGGATCTCATCCATTGATTTGTTGGCTTTATGTGCCAGAAGCTCAACATCCCCATAAAGAGTGTAGGCCTCTAGAATGCCAGCCTCAAGTTTCTCGACTTTCCCTTCATCAGCTCCCTTGGAGGAAAGAGCTGAGTGTTGCGCACCGAGTACATGTACAAAATCAGAGAACTTGGTTTTTACGTTTTCAAACTGGGCTTTATATGGGCCATTGGGAACAGTTTCGCCGAGCTTGTCGGCATGTCCTATTTTGGGTACCAGCCTCGTAATTTCTGTCGCTAGAACATTACGTTTATCTGTCCAGCTTGCTTCTTCTTCGAGGTCAAACAGTGGAATTTCGTAGAACACGTCACCATCTGCGTCATCTCCATTCTCAACGGTCTGAGATGATGGTTCCGGCTCCTTGGGAGATCCTTTGGCATTGATCTCCTGCATCATTCCAATGATCCAGGCCTCTACTTGTGGATCCTGAGACTCATTTTCCTGATCTTCAAACCTAACCTTACCCATCAAGACACTCCATCCAGTCACTCGAAATGGTCTTATGACTTTATTTTCTATCGAGTATGAGTGCCTTTGTAGTAAATCTACTACACCTGTCTTGTTATTGGTGAATACATTACAGTAATTTCATGAGTTTTTTTCTTTACTTGTGCTAAAATTTTCTTTGTCTTGTTGCATTGGGTGGTTGCACAGGCTCAGGACTCTGATGCCTTTTCATTTTGTGCCAAGTTATAAGGTTATCTCGATGCAGATGATTAGGCCTTTTAGGTTTATATCATTCAGCACAGACAATAGTTTGATACTCAGGCAAAACAGCAGTTCAACTTGAATACGGTATCTTCGCTCATCTGACGATCTGATTCCGGAGTAATTTAACGCGGGTGGGAGTTGTATGACATCAGAAACAGTGGCGGAAATGGGCAAAAATACTATTCTAGTGCTAGCTGCTAGATTGGCCAGTTCCAGACTGTATAATATCGACCTAAAGTTGAGAACTCTCACCGATAGAGATTACATCGAGTCAAATCGAATGGCAGCTAATGGTCAAACAAGTCTTGCTGAGCAGATGACGGAATTACATCTGGTAATTCCTGTGCATCTGCTCGAGCACTTCCAGTGGAGGTGTTACTATCTGTCGTATCTGCATAACGGAGAATGCACTGTTTACGCGCCGCTTTACCGAAGTTATTCAGGGTAAATGACGGCAACTCTTTGTACCCATTAATATATAGTGCGAAACATTTGCAAATCAAGAATGGTGGGCAAGGCAAAACCTTAGTATTGCTATCTCTAGCAAGGAGATACCATATGAGCAGCTGTACTAACAATTTTACTGATCTTGGTCCGACACCAATTCTAGGGTCAAACCGTTTCAGAATTTGGTCTGAGAATGTTAGTGCATATTTTATTATTGACGTCGCGATGCCAAATCCGATGTTTTTTAATAATGGTCCTGTGCCAGTAATGTTCGTGACCGATGGCAACATATGCTTTGGTGCTGCGTCGACTTTACTGAACTCGCTGGCAATGGAGCCAGATGGGCCTCCACCACACTGCATTGTTGGCATCGGGTATGATGTTTCTGGGAGAGGTGAAAAAGCAGAACACCTAGCAATTCGCACACGTGATCTTTCCCCATGTGAAGACAAGCGATTTGAAGCCATGATGCGCCGCGCACCAGCACCGTTTACTTGGCAAGATGAAATTCAGGCAGGTGGCGCAACTTCCTTCTTAGCTTTTGTTCTAGAGGAACTATCTCCATGGCTTGCTAGTCGTTTCGATTTAGATCTGACCCAAACCACGCTAACGGGTATTTCCATGGGAGGACTATTCGTACTCAATACGGCCTTTGCTCAGCCAGAAGCATTTCAACGATATGTGGCTATTAGCCCAGCCATCTGGTGGGCTGATAGCTTTCTCATTGCGCTAGAAGAGCAAACGAGTACGAAAAGGCAGAATGTCAAAATGGATATATTCATGGCCGTAGGTGAGCTTGAGGAAGCTGCTGACGCACATGCTAAAATGGTATCCAATCTCGTTAAACTGGTGGACCAGATGGATTCCCGCTCAATTTCTGGGCTAAGATTGAACCACAAAATCTTAAAAGGAGAATCTCATATGAGTGTTTTCAGTCCAGCTTTTAGTCGGGCCTGTCGTGCTCTATTTGCAGGCCAAAATCGCAATGAAAGTTGGGCCAACCTTTGAAACTGGTATCAACGATCTAAATTTGCTCCTCCTGTAGAGAAGTCATTCGGTTAATTGGGGTCGGCTAGCTAGAGAGGAAATTCAACGGAAAAATCTAGCTTTCCTCTCTCTATAGTAAGTCGAACCAGAATAACCTAGAGTTGAAACATCGGGCTGCTTGGCTGTCTCCAACAGCAGGCTGAATGGCCGGTGTTGGTCATGAGCGACTTGCTGCATACGCCAAGGCAGATTGTATGGCGTATGACTACAATGGGCTCTTCAGCATGAAAGTTTTTTGCTCTCCTACAGCAGCCAGTACAGCAAAGCTGTTTATGTACTGACTGATAACATACCAAGACACGGAGGCTACTCGCATTGTACGCCAGCACCATTACTCGTGCTGTAGCTTAACCGAAATTGCTTCGCAACTTTGCTATGAGCACATGGCTCCGCAGACATATCGAGAGGACGTCCAGCCCGCATCGGCTGGTGCTCAGGGCTCTTATGTACTTGTAGCGAACTGAGACCATCACGATTTGGGGCTCAGCTCGCTTAAGACTGTAAATCAGGGGAATCTCAAGCGGATACAGCTACTCGTTTTGCCTGATAAAACTACAAGACGCGTCCGCATCAAGTTCTTTAGCAAGTGCACACAACCAGTTTACTTGGCAATTTCGATCCTCTTTATAGTTATCGCCAGTGTCTACTCCAGTGTCACTAATAATAAATCCGTTGGAGGTAAATGAGCCTTGCAAATCCTCAAAGGCATAACTGACACGGGCCAATGTACTTGAAAGGGAGGCAATAGAACTCCCATTCACTGATCCTGTCAGCTTTGTATACCCACCGTCATTAAACAAGGGCTCCATCGCCTTTTTTAGCTCGTAAGCGAAAGTTGCTTCATCCGTTAAGTATGACCATTGACAAACGTCAGAAAGTTCGAGCGGTTGAAAATCTGCGTGCAATGACTTCCAGGTCCCATAAAGAAACTCCTCAAGGATGAAGTGACAATCTTTACTTGGATTTTCTGCATCGTGTTGAGCACACACGAACGGATTAACTCGGCTATGATCTGTTGGATAAAAATTAACAAGCTGACCCCGAAAGTCTCGCTCTAATACGTTGTAATCTTGGATCTGAGCCTGCATCTCATAAAGGCAACTTAAGGGGGTGTTCCCTTGGTTAATGCAGGTCTTGATGACCAAAGCTGGCTTGGGGATCAGGAAAGCTGCTTTAAAGTTACCTTCTCCAAGAAAGGTGCTTGGATTGATGAAGTAAGATTGCTCGTATGCTTCGAGCTCAGATAGATGATCATAATGCGCAGCATTTTGCGCGGTTACTGAACTTGGATCTATGTAGGACATAACCGCTACAAGAGCCAATAGTGTTGATTTCTTCATTCTTCTTCTCTGTTTTCATAGCTACATGTGAAGAAGACGCTATCCATTCAAATGAGTGAGCTAACTGATTTTGCCTTGATTAATGAGCGATGAAGGCAAAGCGCTGATTCCACTAGGGCTACAACCAGAGAAATAGGTAATTAGTCTCTTGAACTCTCTAAAGTTGATCATTGCAGCATTAGAGTAAAACCCATAACATATAATTGGTTGCATTTACCGCAGGCAGTGAACTCAACATCAAAATCAACCATCTGTAGCAGCTATTAACGCAACGTGATGGACTGGTAATATTTGAAAAAGGGACATTTCAGCATGCCGATTCCAACATCCCGCAGCGAGTTGCTTAACGCAATCGAAGTGAATTTTACAAAACTTTTCAAAGACCTTGAAACTGTCCCCGATGCGTTATGCAGAGAGGCGACCCTGGAAGGGCACGCAAAGGGCACGATGATGAATGTACACAATCTAGTCAGCTATTTGGTTGGCTGGAACCATTTAGTCCTGAAATGGCTTGATCTTGATGCCAAAGATGCACCGATCGATTTTCCGGAAACTGGGTTTCAATGGAACCAACTTGGCCTGCTCGCTCAGAAATTTTACTCAGATTATGAAGACGTCGCCTTCGATCAGCTTTTGAAAGATTTTAAAGGCGCTAAGCAAGAGATTATCGATTTCATTTCCGATCAGACAGACGAGCGCCTCTATGGGGCAAATTGGTATGAGAAATACACTTTAGGGCGTATGATCCAATTCAATACCTCATCTCCCTATGCCAACGCCCGCACACGGCTACGCAAATGGAAACGAGCAAACGGCATCACATGATCACGAGTATCAACGACCAGCTTTCAAAGTTCGCTGTTTCCCATTTTCAATCCAAGAAAACCCCGTTTGCCTTTTTTGCTGAGATCCCAGAGACATGCGAAACAGACGAGCTTAAGAACTACCTAAGCCCGGAGGAATGCGCTCGGGCAGCACGCTTTTACTTTCGCACCGATCACGACAGTTTTGTCGTTGCCCACGCGATCAAGCGACTCGCGCTCGGAGCCATGACGTGCCAAACGCCCTCTGACGTTCCGCTCGCCATCGGGTCGCATGGGAAACCCAAACTTATTCATGCATGTGATGAAGGCCCCATTCAATTCAGTCTCTCGCATACGAAAGGAGTTGTCGCTTTTGCTGTCGCGTTCCAGGCCCCTATCGGTGTCGATGTTGAGTGTGTCAATCTCAATATAGATACCGCAAACCTAGCCAAGACATTTTTGGCCTCGCAAGATACCGATCTCCTTAATAGTGTGGCAGACACTGAGCGACAGGAAACCTTCTTTCAGCTTTGGACTGCGAAAGAGGCATACATCAAAGGTATCGGACTAGGTATGAGCCATCCTTTAAAGAGCTTTTTCGTTGAAGCTCTGGATCATAAGAGCCGTATTTGTGACAGCCAAACAGGTGCGTCACTCAACTGGATCACACAAAGCTGCCAACCTACGCCTAAGCACTACATGTCATCTGCTATAGAAAGCCAGAGCGCAAGCGATGACCAAGTCACGTTTCTGGAACTACCGTTCCAGATGATTGGCTAGCAAAAGCGCGATATCGCCTCTTTAGGCATTGCCTCAGGAAGTCTCCCGTAACCCCTCATCAACTGCCGAAAGGACGGTGTTTACTGAGGCTATTGTGTCGTCCAACCGATCTTCTACAAAGAAATGCCCAGTATCTTGCAGAACCTTGTGCTGGAACCCGTATGGTGCATGAACTTGCCACTCTGTAAGGCACTCTGGTGTGGCCAACTTGTCTAAATCTCCGGACAGGATTGTCACGGGACACGGCAATTTGCGCGTATTTCCCGGGTACACATAGGTTTCGTAAAGCCGGTAATCCGCCCGAATGATAGGCAGGAACATTTCCATCAAAGATGGATTACTCAGGACGTCGATTGATGTTCCGCCAAGCGCAAATATTTTTTCCATAAAACGATCATTGGGCAAAGTATGGACAACCTCTTCGTCATGTGCGCTATGAGGTGGGCGGCATGCCGAAAAGAACAAGTGTGACGGCGGCTCAATCTCTCCTTTTGCAAGAATCTTCTGGGTTAGTTCAAACGTCAAAAGGCCACCGACCGAATGGCCAAAAATCACGTAAGAAGATGACTTTCGTTCCTTTACAAGTTTCTCATAAAGGTCACTCACAGCTTCCTCCACGGATTGATAGAGAGGTTCACGCATCCGCATGCCCCGCCCTGCTAATTCCAATGGGACAAGCCGCGTTCCTTCATTCAGCTTCGGACGCCATTTGTAATAGGTCGTCGCAGAACTTCCTGAATAAGGAATACAAAACAAATCAATAGGCATCATCGCGTTTTCCTATCTAAGCGTAGTGCTCTGCCAGGTGCCGAGGAACCGGAACAAGGCTGCAAGTGCGACTGCGCACCAAAGCAGAATAATTGTCGGTGCCAAACTCAATGGCCCCCATTCAAACAAGACTGACAAGGGAAGCATGTAGAACAGCATGGATGGAAGAACGAGGGCCAGGCCAGTCGCCAATCCGACCCAAAGCGCCAATGAAAAGCCGCTCTTTAAAACCCCTATCCGAGTAGAGATGCGTTTTTCTTTAAAGATGCAAAAACATCGATAGAGGCATAAAGCCAATGAGACAAAGACAACAACTAATGCGAGCGCAGACAAGCCCATTGCGTAGCGGTCAATTGTCTTAAAAAACTCGCTGCTATGTCCAAAATTCCCAGTCTCTAGATAAAAGAGGATAGAACGACAAGACTCTGCGACCAAGTTTGAGTTGAGGTTTGCAAGAACAACAATGACAGTATCATTGTCGGGTTTTATGTCGATACAGGATGAAAATGTTGGATTAGCTCCGGCGTGATAATACTCTGTCCCCCATGTGTTGAATACAAACCATCCAGTACCATAGAAGGATCCGTAGGTCGGTGATGGCGCAACGCTCATGTTGGGCTTTAATGATTGAGCAAAGGCAGTGTCCAACTCAGAAGCTGGTTTCTTAGCAGCTGTTAAAATGGCCTCTGCCCACAGTCTCATATCAGACAAGTTTGAGTGGATGTAACCGGCGGGTGCATGACCAATGTGAAGTGGTGCTTCCACACGGGCAGCTTGGCCATAGCGTAACTTGTGCCCATCACTCTTTGTCTGTGGAGCTGCAGTTCCGTCAGGGATCCAAGTCTTGTGCAAATCCAAAGGCTCTAGGATCTCGCTTTTGATCAGCGTAGCAAACGACTTTTGGGTCACTTCCTCGATGATCAGCGCTAGAACTGTGTAGTTTAGGGTTGCATAAGAAAATGCAGTCCCTGGTTCGAACACCAATGAATCGTCGACTAAGCTCCGAACGATCTTCTCTGCACTGTCAGAGTTTCCACTTCTAACATGCTCGATTGTACCAAATGCCAAACCAGAGGTATGATACATTAGGTCGCGGACACGAGGTTCAACACCATTATAGGATGGCGTAAACCAAGGCAGATATGACTGCACACTACGATTTGGATCAAGGACGCCGCGCGCAATATACAGTTGGGCTAATGCACCCGTGAAGGCTTTGCTGTTTGACCCGATCTCAAAGATGGTCTCCGGCCCCACAGGAACAGAGTTGTCAAGATCTTGCACGCCTTTAAAGATAGTCCATTGACCGTTTGGGCTGGAGACATAGACAGCTAGCCCTGGAATGGCGCCATCCCGCATCAATGCATCCAATTGTTCCTCAAGATACGCCCGTGATTGTGTGTGCTCCTGCTGCACCGCGTTAGCAGGCATTGGCAGAAACGCAGCGGTTAACGCACTAATGAGTGCGAAATGCACAGCAATCAAAATTTTTCGCCCAGTATTCATTTCACATCCGTTCCTTGATCAGCTGCAACTGAGCTGCGAATGAGGGGCACTCATAGATGTCCGCAATCTCTAAGTGGACATCCAGCTCGCGGCACAAGGTTTCGACAAAGTTCGCGATTGTTAGCGAGGTGGCTCCGTGTTCAAAGATTATGTCATCATCGATCGCTGCCTTGATGCTAAACACCTCGTGCCAGAGACGTTGAAGATTTTGTTTCAAGGAGAGCTCTAGGTCCTCTCCATCTATCTCTTCGACCAGTATCTTTGCGGCAGGAATCTCATAATGCGTATTGATCAGTTCCGGTACTGGTAGGGCGGGGCAAAAGCCGCTTTTTGCAACAGGAGCACGAAGTTTGATTGCGCCGTTGCTCCAAAGAAATGCCCGCAAACGCTCTAAGCTATCACCTGACAAGGCACTAAATGAATGAAACGCAAGTTTGTTGCCTGAGGCGGAAAAATCGTGATGCGCTTCGCTAAAAGCCCCTGGCGAACCAACTTCGATAAAGATTGCGTTCTGATTTAACGCTGCCGCAATGAGCCCATTCAAGTAAGACGGAACGCCAATTTTGCCATTCCAATCCAGTGAGTTCAGTACTCGCACCGGACCCTGATCAGTACGAACACCGCGGACATTGAGGAAGCTTCTAACGTACCCATCAATGTCAATATCGCCTTCTTTGTCTGGTAAACCTTCCAGCATTTCCACGGTTTGGTCTCCTGAAAGCACACCAGCAAAAAGCAAAGCGGCAATCCAACCAGTTCCATCACCAGCAAGTGCTGCAATAGGTCCGACTTCAGTCGCTACTCGCGTTGCCTTGGCACACTGGCTCACAACAGAAAGAACCCTTTGTGAAAGCAATGATGGAGATCTTAGGTCTACAGAAACTATAGATTTCCAGTGCGCAATGGCCTTTGCATATCCCTCGTCGACTTCGAGATCCAAAAGATCTGTAGCCGCCTGTTCCGAACCTGAAAACAAAAGATATGGTTCGACGAGATCCTTAGCTTCACTAAAGTTGAGGCCATCCTTCAATGTGTCGTGAGAATTCAAAAGCGTGCAGTGCTCCACGACCACGGCGGCACGAACAGGATAGTCTTCGCGGTGATGATAAAGGCACCGCGCCATGTCATCAGCCCATACCGGGCCAATCGTTTCAAGACGTCGCCCAATATCTTCAATCAAGCGATCCAACCCTGTTTGAGTTCGAGCACTAAAAGGCAAGATGATTGAGCCCCCCACCGTATCCGGTCTTTCTTCAGCGTCGGATGTCATAGGCGGCCAGCTTGCCAGAACCGTGTGAGCGTTTGTTCCGCCTAAACCGAAAGAGCTCAGCCCCGCAAACCTCTGCCGGGTCTTAGGCAACTCAGCAAGATTCTGGTTCACTCCAAATCCAGATTCCTTATTAGAGATTTCAGGTAATGATTGCGGACAGTTGAGCTGAGGCGGCAGCAGGCTTGTCCGTAAACTCAGGCTTACCTTGATAAGGCCAGCCAACCCAGAGGCAACACCAAGGTGACCAATATTGGCCTTTACAGAGCTCAAGTAGCAGGGCTGTGAGTTGTGTTCGCGCATCTTGTGAACATCTTGAAGCGCTTGCACTTCGATCTTATCACCCAGGTTCGTCCCGGTGCCGTGGCACTCAATAAAATCAAGCTGACGACTATCAACCGAGGCTGTACTTAGAGCTTTTGAAACAACCGCCTTCTGCCCGTCAACCGATGGTACCGCATAGCCCATCCGACGCTCTGCGTCGTTGTTGACTGCCGATCCCTTTATCACAGCATAGATATCACTTTGATCCGACACAGCATCTTCAAGTCGTTTCAGAACCACGGTGCAAACGCCATTCGTATACACCGTGCCATCAGCGGTGGTCGAAAACGGTTTGCAATGGCCATCATTCGAAGTCAGAGCCCCTTCGGTGACATCATACGAGCCATTTTGCCAAAGACTAACAGTGGCAGCCGTAACCAATGCCACATCACACTGTCCAGAAATCAATGACTCGCAAGCTAGATGGACCGACACCAGCGAACTGGAACAAGCGTTTTGAACCGAAATGACAGGTCCACTCAACCCAAGTTTATACGCAATAAACGGACCAAGGTGATCGCCGTCATTCGCGATCTGGGATTGCAAGGCAGACATCCCACCCTTTTGGATAACAGCAGGATAAACACGCTCAAGCAAATAAGTATTGCTGTACTTGCTGGCAAAAAGGCCAATGGTCGGATGGTCGCCTTCCTTCATCACAAGGGGACTCTTTGCATGGGGCACATTCGCTCGTGTCAAGGCATCGTAACAAGACTCGAGCGCCAACCGATGTTGTGGATCCGTCAGCTTTGCATCCAATGGCGACACATTGAAGAACTCAGCATCAAACCCATAAAGATCATCGATCATATTATCGAGCAGTATGCGCTTGACGACCGGAGTGTCAGAATGCGCAATCTCTGTCGAAGACACCGGGGCAAATCTTGGCGACGTTAACTCGACACCCTTAAGCAGCGCGTCCCAAAGCGCTTCCACCGAGCGAGCACCAGGAAACTTTCCGCTCATTCCGACAATTGCTACGTCGAAAGGAGAGATATCACCTGTCGGATCATTCATCTTTTTTCATCCTACTCCAGAAGATCGGCCACAGTTGCTCAATGCCCTGATTGGGCAGTGAGCAACTGCAACTGTCACGCTTTGCGTAACGCGATATGAAGCGGAGTTCGGATCGCCAGCCATGCTGGCAAAAGGCCCGATAGCAGACCAATCGCCAAGGCCATTGCTATGCCCTGCGCCACAATAATCGGAGTAACATTGAACCGGAACACCAGCTGGCTGAATGCTTCGCCATTCATCGTAGAAAACAAGAAGCCATCAACAATGAGATAAGAGACTCCGACCCCTATCAGTCCGCCAATCAGCGAAACCAGGATCGCCTCCAAAAGAACAGCCAGTGACATTGCCCCATCTGTGAAACCAAGCGCGCGCAACGTTGCAATCTCCGTCATTCGCGTTGAGATAGATGCATATGTTGCATTCAACGCTGCAAAGATCGCACCAACCATCATCAACATAGCCAAGGGATCCACCGTCTTTTGCACCAAGGTGATGAGCCCACTGCCATGCGATGAAAAGTAGTCCGTTTCTCGCTCGACTTGGAGATCAAACCGAGGATCCCCTTGGATCGCTGCTTTGTAGCTGTCGAAAACTGCTGGTGAGGTCAGTTTAACCCGCAACGATTGAAGCGTATCTTGGTGTTGGAACACTGCTTGCATCGTTTGCAAGTCAGCCCAAATCTCAGACTCATAAACATTTCCACCATCATCAAACAATCCAACGACAGTCCAGTTAGCGCCCTGAATGTTCACAGTGTTCCCGAGTTCCAAACCGGCGAACTGTCCGGAGGCTGCTGTACCAACAACAATCTCTGTGGTGCCACGTGTAAACATTCGACCTGCTGACAACACAAAATCTGGATGAAGTGCGGTTTCTTCATGTTCGATACCACGCATAGGAACGTTCACAGCTTGACCATTCTTTTTGGCCAGCTCCACGACAAGGTAGAATTGCCCCGAAGCCAACTTGGTATCCCCTTCTGAGGCGATCTCAGGATGCGCCAGCATTGCTGGTAGATCAGATACGTTAAGGACGCTGTTCACTTCAGACAAAGCGCCAGAACGCATGATGACCGCAACATCCTCTTGGCCGGTTCTACTCATAGTCTTACTGAAACCTGCTAGCATCGAGAGAACAGATATGAATAAAAAAACCACACTGGCCACACAAAAGATGGCAACGAATACGCCCGAAAGTCGTGTTAACGTGCTTTTTAAGCCGTTCGCGACCAACGTAATGACTTGGTATACCATTGGGTTATCTCCGGCTCAGGGTTTTCACGATGGGCGTGTTGGACAGCTCAAACATCGGCAAGATTGCAGCGAGAAGGCCAACGCCAGCAGAGATCATCAAACCAAATGCTAAGTCGCCAAATCCGATCGTCACTTCAGGGATGAGTTCTGTGAAGACCACCTTGAGACGCCCTGCAAAGAGCATGGCCATCACGATGCCCAGCACAGCACCGATGAGAACAGTGAAGAAAGATTCCAATGCAATCCAAGTGGATATCCAGGGTACACGGAACCCCATAGTTTGAAGCACGGCAAAATCTCTTTGGCGCTCCCTAGCAGATTGCGTGATGGTTGACGCACATACAATCAAGAGTGTTGCCACAACAGTCCCCATGACCATCTTCAAAACCAGACCGATATCGGCATACTGGTTTGAAAAAGATTCAAGGAATGACTGTTCGGTTGCTGTCTTCGTTTCCGATTCAGAGTTGGCAAAAAGAGCATCAATCTCAGCTGCTATCGCCAGTTGCTCTTTCGTATCACTGGGTTCTACTTTGATTGAAAACCAACCTGCACTGTAGTTGCCATAGCTTCTGGTTTCATCGAACCCATCGTGATGGATCAGAAATAAGTTGGTTTCAGTGTTGGTGTCTTCGCCTTCAAAGATTGCCAGAATTTCAAAGTCCCACACATTGGTGTCATGCTTGGTCCGCCAGATGTTGGAATGTATCTGCACTCTGTCACCAAGCTGCCAGCCTTGCTGGTCAGCCATCGCACGGCCGACAGCCGCACCAGATATGTTAGATAAGAATGCTGACTTCTGTTCATCTGCAAAGACCAGTTCATCAAAGATCTCAATGTACTTTTGCGCATCAACGGCAAAGACAGTCACTGGGTTTCGCTCATCTTGATAGTAGCCCCCATACCACGTTGCGTGGGTGACCATGGTGACGCCGTCCAGTTGAGCTATTTGATCGCCATAGTGAATAGGCATCGTGTTTGTCATCGAAACTTTGTGATTTGTGATCAAACGCTTGGTTTGAGACAAATCGCGTCCACCGGAGAACGCATTGTCGATGGCGTCAGCAAGACCAAAGATTGCAAAAGCAAAGGAAATGGTCATCATGACAAGTATTGTTCTAAGCGGTTTGCGAAGCATAGATTGCCACGTCATTTTTAGGAGCAAAGGCATTGTGTCCTCCTGCTACGCTGGTTCGGCGATGCGTGTGAAACGATCAGCTTTGTCAAAGTGAATGATGCGTGACGCGCGTTGGGCAACACGTGGGTCATGCGTCACCATCACGATCGTCTTGTTGTGGCTTTCGCTCAACGCAGAGAGCAAATCCATGATCTCATCTGCAGTCTTCTGATCGAGGTCGCCCGTCGGTTCATCGCACAGCAAAATTGCCGGATCGGACACGATGCTTCGTGCGATCGCTACACGTTGTTCTTGCCCGCCAGAAAGCTGGCTCGGTTTGAACTTTGCCTTCTCACTCAATCCCACAATGTTTAGAGCCAGCGCTACTCGCTCACTCTTCTCTTTGCTACTCAATCTTGTCAGCTGCAACGGTAACGCCACGTTGTCTTCAGCATTCAGGAAGGGAAGCAGATTGTAGAACTGGAAAATAAACCCGATGGTCTGCGAACGGAATTTCGCCAGTTCCTTCTTGGATGCGGAGCCTAGATCAAGCCCGTCCACCACAACGGATCCGGCATCTGGTGAATCGATACCACCAATCAAATTGAGCAGAGTGGTTTTGCCAGATCCTGAAGGCCCCATGACGGCAACAAATTCACCTTCTTTGATACTCAGATCGAGATCCTGGAAAATGTGGGTCTCAACCTGGCCCTGCTCAAAGTGTTTGGACAGGTTTTGAATTCGAATATTTGTCTTCGTCATGTTCAATGTCCTTGATTAGATATATTGGTGGATGAGAAAAAGCGAACCCGGACGCCCATATCGGCCAAAAACCGAGCATCATACTCATCCAGTTTGATGAGTATCTTGACCGTGGCCCGTCCGCGGTCGACCATCGGAATGACTTTGCTGACACGGCCCGGCATATCTGGAATATCAGCGCCATTTCCCGACACGAGAACTGATTGTCCTGGCTGGATTTGTGAGACGAGTTTTTCAGATACGTCGACCACTGCATCGATACTGGAGGTATCCACTAGGGTTGCCAATCCTTGGTTGGAACCAGATTGTGTCGCACTTGATGTAGGGGATACGTAATCACCTGGGCTTGCAAAGCGTTCAACAATGACACCAGAAAATGCTGCGCGAACAAGGTGTTTCTTCAGGTCTAATGCCTTCAAACGAAGATTGGCATCAGCCAGTTTGGTCGCTTGTTGCTGCGCTAGAAACCGAGTATTGAGAATAGCAACTTCCACCTCACTCTCCTGCAGAGTGCGCGATGTGAGTAGCCCTTTGTTTGACAGCAAGCGGTTACGTTCCAGCTGTGCTTCCGCCAGCTCCAAAGACAGTTTGGTTTCGGACAAGACAGCTTGTTCGCGCTTCAGCGTTAACTTGGCCTGATCATGCGCAATCTGAGCGTACTCGTCGTCTAAGCTAGCGAGGATGTCGCCTTTTTCCACGTGTTCGCCAATGTCAAAAAAAACGGCTTCAACCTTGCCGCCTATCTGTGGCACTGCCTGAATGCGTCGCGGTGCACGAACATACCCGGTCGCTTCTAAAGCGGCCGACGTAGGAACAAATGCAGCAGCCTTCGTTGCAGCAGAAGGTGCAAGCTCCTCCGAAACATCTTTTGCATTGGCTTCTTGATTTTTAGTTGGTTGCGATCCGGTATCAGGCACTACCGCCAAGGGCTGAAAGAACGCGCTTTCAAGATCAAAACCACTTTCCATGTAACTCAGACCTGCAGCCCCAGATACAGTCCCAATGAGGAAAATAATCAGATCTCGAAGAATAGAAGCTTGTTTCTTGGCCTTCACCTCGATCGGTGGCTCATGGCGTTCGATCTTCAGTTTTGCCAGTGTTTCGATATCATGCTTCATTCCGCTCCACCTCGCGTAATTCTGAGGCTGCATCTAACAAGAGCACGAGTTCATCTTCGGACAGATCAACGGCATCAAAGTCTAAGATATTTGCTTCGCGCCCACCCCGTTGCGAAATATGTAAATGAACTTCTTTGAACGCACTGACCACACGCTCAAGTATAAGCTCCTGATTTTCAATAGATATTTCAAATGGATCCGCACGCAAGTGCAGTAGAACTTCAGTGGATGTCCAGGCAACATCCAGCTCAGCAGCACATTGACTGTGCATACCTGTTCCATTGTGCAAACCACAGTCCCTCGCATCAACAGTCAGCTTTTCTAAGTCGACACCAACAGACGATCCAAGAGGGTTGAGGCGAACTTGCGGATGGTATTTAAACTTCTCCGGCATAAGTTGTTGCAACGCACCGAAGAGCTCTGGGGCCGTCGGAAGCTCAGCCAAATGCGAGATGACATCCCTAAAACACTGGTCCCATGATCCCATGAAGGAGGGCGGCGCGATTGGGAAGAGCGCTGAGAACCAGCCAACTTCGTTCAGATTGGATGGAACACCAGCAATCTCAGTACGACCTGTACGTTCCAGTTCAATTTGACATGATGCTGTTGTAGTCCAATGAGACAGTGCTTTCAGAATAACCGAAATCGTCAAGGTCTCTGCGTTAAGTCCAAAGAGATCTCGCGCAAGCCCTTCCAGCGCAACTCCATTCAGTGCGATCTTGCGTGACATTTGAGTAAAGGGCTGTTCAGATGGACAGCTGATTTGCTTTTGAAACGCCGGACCAGTAGCGCTTACAAGTCGATGCCAATCCTCAATTTGAGCACGTGGTAAATCACGCGCAACCTTCTCAAGATAAGCACCGCGATTGGATGCTTCACCGCTCATACTTGGAACGGAGCTTGCAACCGTACCGCTCAATATCGCATCCAACTCTTGCAACAACAGGAGCCAAGAATAGGCGTCGACGGCAAGATGGTGAACTGCGAGGAGAAAGCGTGTGCTAGTTGCTCCGTAGGAGCCTAGGGCAACCAAACACCCTGAGGCCAGATCGATGCTGCTGGTGACAGCCGCCACTGCATTTTCAAGTGTTTGATCTTCTCCCAGCGCGACAATCGGGACATTGGAAGTGGCCCGGAACTTATGACCTACCTGATCACTTGGCTGATCAATAATCTGCCGCAGAGCTTCATGGTTCTCGGTGAGTTTAGCGACAGCTCCAGCGACCCTTTCCATTGACGTAGGCTCTTTCAGATTCACAATAGCGAACTGTGCATATCGGTCCAAACGCGGTGCATTCCAACTGAGGAACCATTGTGCGGCTGGCGTCAAACGAAGAGGCAAAGATCCCAGGGGAATGTCATCTACAACCTGAGCCTGACTGCAGCACTTCACAGCTATGCCACGCAATGACGCCAGTTTCAGGATATCAGGTGATGTCATGCCAAAGGGTTGCAGCTTCGCGGCAATACGCAAGCTCTTGATGGAATCCAAACCGTACAAGAATAGGTTCTCGTCAGCTCCGATGCCTTTCACATTCAAGATCTCTTCAATGGCTTCACGAACTTGAACTTGAAGTTCGCTTTCTTCCATCGAAGACGTGCTTTGTACATTTGGAGCCAGTTCCTTCGCTAACCGCTCTGTATCCACCTTCCCATTTTTCGTGAGTGGCAGACAGTCTAATCCCACAAACACATGTGGTATCATCTGGCTGGGCAATGCTGCCTCAAGACATGCCCGCACGGTTTCGATCTCAATGCTGGACGGTGTAAAGGCCACTGCAAGAGCATTCGGCTCACCGTTATGATCGAGCAAAACAACTGTCGCAGCCTGTGTTACTCCTGGGCAATTGGATGCTGCAGTTTCAACTTCGTCTAACTCAATCCGGTTTCCAAGTAACTTGATCTGACGGTCGCGCCTGCCAAGGTATACCAACGACTCTTCTGCATGAAATTTGGCTAAATCACCAGTACGATACATTCTTGCACCGCGCATATGATCTGCTTGTGAGAACTTTGCGGATGTGAGTTCTGGCTCGTCAACATAGCCAAGTGCTACGGATGCTCCCTCTAGTACTATTTCACCAATCGCACCTACTGGTGCATCACTGCCCCAGGGTGTTCGGATGTGCACTTGCATGTTATCGATCGGTGCGCCTATCGGAACGCTTTCTGTCTGGCCTTTAGGGTCAAACACCGAGATCATGCAGCCGACTGTTGCTTCTGTTGGTCCATACTCATTGTAAATGATACTATTGGGAAACCGATCTACACAACGCGACGCTAAACTTTGTCGTAGGTCTTCTCCCCCAACGACAAGCCGACGCAAAGCCGATTGCCCCTCTTCGATCATCGTCAAAATCTTGAGGTGTGACGGTGTGATTTTGAGCGTGGTGACACGGGCCTCAGAAACAATATCTTCAAAAATGTCAGCGACCGATAACGTTTCATCGTATATCCGAATACTCGCTCCCGCCGAGATCGGTGACAGTACAGCCGTGATTGTGAGATCAAATGTGATGGGCGTGTAAAAGGCGGAGCAATCGTCAGCTGTATAATAAGCACTCGATGAAAACTGGAGATAGTTATCAAGATTATCTCGGCTGATTTCCACTCCCTTAGGCAACCCCGTCGAGCCAGAAGTAAACAAGACATAGGCCGATTTCCCTCTCACCGGTGATGGCACCGGGTTGCTTCGGGCTTTAAGTCTATTAAGACCTGCAGGGATGCAGATGTCTGTAAGTTTCAAGGCGAGTGTCGCACCGCCGGGATCGTGTAAGATGGCGTCAACTTTTGCTTTCGCGCACATATGACCAAGACGGTCTATTGGAAATGCATGGTTCAAAGGCACAAAACGACCGCCGAGCCACAAAACCGCAAGAAGTGCCGCAACGGTATGTGGACTTCGTTGCACAAGGATTCCAACGGTTGCACCTTCACCAAGACCCGCGTCATGTAAATCCTGTACGATCGCTTCAACATGCTGTTCGAGTTGCCGATACGAAATCACATCTTTATCGGTCCTTAGTGCAATCGCATCCGGTGTTGTTCGGGCAAAATGGCGTAGCGCTTCTACAACATCTGCTGTGGGTGAAAAGTGTCGACTCGGTCCAGTCATCAACTGCCTGCGTGCCGCAAGTTGCTCGGCTGATAGGACCCTTGCCGAAGATAGCGTCATACCCGGATTGTCGTTAGCCTGCTCGGCAAGGGACATGAGACCAGCATGTAGTGCTTTGATCTCAGCACGTGTCTCCTGCGCCGGCGCATCGTCGTAAACCAGTTGAATGACATCAGTATCTCGATTCTCACGCAGGACAATCTGATAGCGAAATGTCTGGCAGCCAGTATAGAAATCTTCGACAGATTGCGGGAAGCCAGCGAAGTCTGCGTTGTGTCCAAAAGCGTAATAATTGATGCAGCTATCAAACAACGGACCCGTATGGCGTTTATCTACCGGAATAGAATCCTGCATACATTCGGGAGGCATCTGGCCATGACGGATAGCATTCCCGAAATCAAGTTTGATCCGTTTTGCCAGCTCTTCAAAACTCTCACTTGGATCCAAAGTCCAAGTGAACGGAATGTGCGTTGTCATCATCCCGAAGGTTTGGCGTTCGCTTCGACTACGCCGATCCATCAGGGGACACCCTATCACTCCGGTATTTGCACCGTCACGGTGGCCGAGGTAAACTGCATGTAGAAGAAGCAGGAGTTGGTTCAAGGACAAATCTAGCCGACTAGCACACGATCTGAAGCACTCTGATTGTGCGTCACTTAACGTGAAAACAGTGCGTACTCCTTGGCCGCCAATTGCGCCCGCTGAAACCGGTAAAGACTGTTTGTGCTGAGCTAACCTGCCTGACCAATATTCTTTGTCACGAGCACATCGGTCGGATGAAAAGTAGTCCGTGCGACGTTCCAGAACAGATAGATAAGATGGACCGTTCTCTCGATAGTCTTTCGGCGTTTCGGATTGGTATGCCCGCTCGATGAATGATGTCAGTAAGGACATCGCCCAACCGTCTGTGAAGACATGGTGCATTCGCACGACATACCCCCCACCATCCTTTGTTTTGAACACGCAAAAATGGTGATACTCGCCCTCCTTCAAGGGCGTGCGAAATTCTGCCTCGGCCCATGCATCGAAAGTATCGTCCTTCGACAGCGACAAGTTAGACAAATCTACCGTTTGGATCACACCAGTCGGACTAGTATTCAGCTTTTGAAAAGTGTCTCGTTCCTCGACCTCAATGGACAATCTAAAAGCCTCGAACTCCGACTGCGCTGCCTCGATTGACTGTTCAAGTCTTGCCACATCCACAGGCCCATGAATGCGCACGATACCGCCAATGTTACTAACGGCAGAGTCTGGGTGAAGTTCTTGCGACACCAAAGCCCGCCGCTGCCCATGGCTGAGAGATGCATGTGTCATGAGGCATCCCCCATTGCTGGAATCGAGGTTTCATTGCTGTAAGCACTGACCAATCGAAACCGCATGTAATAGGCGACCGCAGCAGCGAAGAAGGTCCCCGACATTGCTCCGAAGTAAACCCCCATAATCCCCATCTGCTGCATATAAATGAGCACATAAACGACTGGTACCGACAGGATAAAATGCCGGATAATCGTCAGCATCAAAGCAGGTGCAGGCTTGCCAATGGCCTGATGGAACTCGGCAACGCAAAGGCTAATCGCAATGAAGGGCAGCGAAAGCTCCATGATGCGCACTTGCAGGACTGCGTAATTGACAACCTCCGGCACCTGAGAAAACAGCGGATAGATCAGGGGCGCAATCAGGATATGAAGCAGTGCCAAAACCAGAACACACACGAACGCCAAAATCGTCGCAATACGGAGCACAGCAAACGCACGGTCGTAATTCTTGCGTCCCCAGTTCTGACCAGCAATTGTCAGCAAGGCCGTGGATATCCCGAACATCGGGATCATAATGAGGAAGTCCAGTCGACCAACAAGTGTGAATGCCGCCATCGCCATGGGATCGACATCGATCACAAACCGATTATAGATCAAGACGCTGCCAGCGATGATGATCTGGATCCACATTTGAGCAGATCCGATGGTCGACAGTCTCTTTGAAAGACTAAAGCCTCCTTTTACGGGGATCAGCTTCAGGCGCAGCTCACCAGGTTCCATCGCGAGCGTCAAAAGCAGTTTTGCCATTACAATGAACTGGGCGATCACAGTTGCAAGTGCCGCACCTTTTACGCCCATGTCGAACACGAAAATTAACACCGGATCGAGCACGATGTTGACGACCGATCCAATCAAGACAGCCTGCATCATGGCCGTCATGCGGCCCTGGCCCTGTAGCATACCCATCAAAGTACCAATCAGAACGATTGGTACCACGCCTGGCAATGAATAAATGAAAAACTCTAGAGCGTAGGTTTCCAGTTCTCCCGATGCGCCGAGTAAGGCGAGCAGTTGCTCTCCGAAAATCAAAGCAAGGGCCAGAACGAGAGCACCTATGAGCAAGGCTTGTAAAAGGCCAACTGCAAAGAGCTCCTGCGTGGCAGCATCCTCACGTGCACCAATCGCGCGAGATAAAACAGAGCCCATCGCAACTTGCAAACCGTTGCCGATCGCAAACAATATCATTCCCAACGGAAAGACCAGGCCAACCCCAGCAATAATCGCAGGGTTTGATGGATCAATCATGCTGATCCAGACCGTATCCGCAATGTTGTAGAAGACCTGGATTAGAAATCCGATCACAATCGGAACGGACATCTGAATGATGACGGGCAAAAGCGGCCCCTCGTACACGCCATCAACACTCTGAGAGACAATGTTCTCTGATTGCGCAGTACTCATAGCAAAAACTCCTTTGGGGCAGGGCTCGCTGGCAATACGGCCTCTACGCGTTCAGCAAAATCCAGGCTTGTAATGTCGTTAAAGCGCTTGGCGATGGCTTGAATGCCAACGGGAAGTCCATTGTCTCCTGTCCCTAAAGGGATAATAGTTGACGGCAGCCCGAAAACGCTCGCAAGTGCATTCCAAACCATGAGCTCATTGTAGGCGATGGGCCGCCCATCAACGTCAAACGTGCGCTTGTTGGATGGTCTAAAATCGTGTTCGAATGCACAGACGGGTGCCACCGGCATCACCAAAAGATCGAACCGGTCAAAGAAGGCATTCACCCGCTCGTTCACCTCGGCACGATCCCGATCAACGCGATCAGCCCCAATCTGCCCTTTGGCAATCGACCAAGCATAGTCAGCCCGCTTGTCCTTCGAGTTGAAAAGCTTTAATCCAAGTGCATTTACTGCTGATGCCATACGCCCAATGGGGGAACTCGCCGTAGACATCAGGCGGCCAGTCAAAACCATGGTAAGATCAATGATTTCATCAAGATCGAACTCCGCCGGAGCTCCGTAGACCAGTTCAACATGCGCGGTTGGCTCAATACGCCCCAGCATCTCTTTTATGTGCTCTCGCATGACGCTGTCGGTCTTGTGCGCCGGCGCCTCTAACCAAACCAACACTCGTAAGGGGCGCTCACGATCGACTGCCGGTTTGAACTCAGGAGCCTCAATCCAGGGGTCTAACATCACCTGCATGATCAAGGTCAGGTCCCGTGCTGATCGCGCCAAAGGACCGGATACGCATAGATCAGGTTCAACGACTGAGGCAGGATCACCCGGTATATGCCCCCGCACTGATGTGAGACCATAGCTAGGACGATGCGCATAAACTCCACAGAAATGCGCAGGAATTCGCAGACAACCACATAAGTCACTACCGATGTCGAATGCGGTCATATTGCTTGCAACAGCCACCGCAGATCCACCTGATGACCCACCAGCTGTACAGTCCATGTTCCACGGATTGCGAGTAATGCCAAAGATGTCGTTATAAGTCTGCCAATCAGCTGTCATTGCTGGAATATTGGTCTTCCCAAGCACAATCGCCCCCGCGTGCTTGAGTTTTGCCACCACAGGTGCGTCTTCTTCCACCAGGTTATCTTCCAGGTGCTTAGCACCCGCCGTACTGCGAAGCCCGGCGACGTGAAAGGCCTCCTTTACCGTGCAAGGAATACCAGCGAGAGCACCTAGAGCCTGCCCCCTTGCTCGGGCGGCATCACTTGCTTCTGCCTCTCTGCGCGCCTCATCGAGACGCAACTGGCTGATAGCATTGAGCTTTGAGTTCGCCGCAGAAATGTTCTGTACATAGGTTTCAACAAGTTCAAGAGACGTGGTCCGCCCTTGACGAAGTTCTTCCATCAACTGCCAGATGTTGGACGATGTCATTACGCGTCCTCCATCTGTGCAGATGACATATTATGACGCCGCGTCAACAATGCCGAGCGGCTCGCTTTTGCTGGGTTCTCAGGTCTTACAGACTGATGTGTTTCTGCGCTTTTCTGAACAAGCTGTTCAGCCTCTGCAGAGCGCGACTGCAAATCCGCCAGATAGAGTGCCGTCTCATGCGGCGTCGTTAAGCGGAACAAGTCTACAATTGGAATTTCAGCCCCAAGCTCTTGCTCCATCAGCCGGTGCACCCGCACTAGCTCAAGGGATGTGCCGCCAGCATCAAAGAAGCTGTCTTGAGATCTTAGATTCCGACCACCAAGTGCCTCAGTCCACCACCCAATAACTTTGGTTTCCAACACTTCGACGTCGGCATCATTAGCGTTTTTGATTATACCTTGATGCCGTGCCGGTTCTTGTGTCGCTTTCTCGCGCGCAGCAGAAGTGCCTTCCTTGGAAGGCTGCTCATCTTCAAGCAGGTCTATCAAGACCTTGTTGTCGACCTTGCCGTTTGAAGTCAATGGCATCCGTCGGCATGAGACAACCCGTTGTGGAACCATATAATTTGGGAGTCTGTCTTTCAGAAACTCCGCCAACTCGGTGCCAAAGTCCTGATCCGCTACATCCGATTTCGGTTGCTTCTCATAACTGGAGAAATCCCGGATCAGCGCTTCCTCGTCATGTTGGTCTGCTGGAACAAAGCCACCGACGATACAATGCAAGGGCATGTAGCCATCCCCAAGATCCAGTGCGCGACGAAGATCTCGGTCGTTCATTGCGCCCAACTGGCAGAACCCTAACTCAAGATCAGCAGCTTGGTCTTCCAGAAGCTGGCACATAGCACCAACCTCCATCGCGGCAAACATCACCCCCAGGTCCTTACCGTAAAGAGGTTCGATAGCCGACTTGTCGCAGACAAAATAAAGAGCAAACGATGCACTCTCAATAAGCGAGACATTTGGTCCAGCCTGACCTGCCACAATGCCACTTGATCGTTCACCCGTGGCAACCAGCTCATTGGTCCTAGGATCATGGTAGTAAAGACCTGCAGGCACATCCTGGATTTTGCCAGAATGGACACCCACATAGGTTTGAACCGGGTACAATCCACCTGCTGAACCATATCGATACTTCGGAAAGGGCAGACGGTCGAAATGGCGTTGTGATAGCGAGCGAAGAACTTCGCCCAGTTGTTCTTTCGTGACTATTTGATCTGCGTAGTTGCGACAACTTCTCCGCCGCACAAAACGTGTGTCAGTGTCCTCAGGAACACCAAAGGCATGACGTTCACCCTTGAGCCGACGGATACCGCGTTGTTCAAGTTTGAAGGCAAGCCGTGCACCAGGATCAGTTGTGATCGTCGGATCTACCTTATGAGTAGAAGTATCTTCGTCGGTTTCCACAAAGGCAACCAGGCTTACGCCCTCCCCTGTGTCCCGTACCATCGCTTTGGCATGTCGGATTTTTTCATGCCTTTCGAGGATTGTTTCGATTTCCCCCAGTTCAATTCTGTATCCGTTGACTTTGACCTGGGTATCTTTGCGGCCAAGGAACTCGATAAGACCCGTTTCTGTATAGCGGCCAAGATCACCGGTTTTGTAGAGCCGCTCACCAGTATCAGCGTGAGTGACAAAGCTCTGCTCGGTCAAATCCGGACGCCCGAGATACCCCTTGGCTAGTCCAACACCTGCGATCACGATTTCACCAATCACACCGGTTGGGCACTCGTCCAGCCGGTGACCAACAACACGCATTGGCTGGTTGGTCAGCCCAGTCCCGTAAGGAATGCTCTGCCAGGTTGGATCCACTGTCTCAATCGGATATTCAATCGACCAAATCGAGGCTTCTGTCGCCCCACCCAGCGAGATAATTTGCAGATCAGAATTAAGGCTCTGCCAAGCTTGCTCGGGCAGTGAGAGCGGAATCCAATCGCCGCTCAGCATCGCAACGCGCAGCTCTGGGAAAGCCGCTTCACTGTCTTGCTCGTGTGCAACCAGCATGCGCAACAAAGCCGGAACCGAGTTCCAGACTGTCACACCCGCAGCACGCAGAACACGACCCCAGTGGCGTGGATCCTTCAAACCATCGGGATGCGGCAGCACAAGGCGTGCACCCCGCGCGCTCGTGCCGAACAGATCGAACACGGAGAGATCGAAGCTGAGTGATGACAGGCCGAACACACCATCATTTGCCGTCAGGCAGCGTCGCACGCAAATATCTTCAATGGTGTTCATGACAGCCTGGTGTGCGATCACGACACCTTTGGGCGAGCCTGTCGAACCGGAGGTGAAGATCACATAAGCTGTCTGATCAGGCGTGGCCACCACCTCTGCGAAGGGAGCATCATGGCATTGCCAACTTATGTCGAGCGCCTGTAATACTGGCGTCTCCACCACCCCTGGTCGGTTTGCCAAGTCGCGTTGCAGAGAACCCAGATGCCAGGGCTGTGTGAGAATCTGGCGCACACCAGCCGCTGCGAGCAACTCAGCACGACGCTGCGGTGGCACCTCAGGATCGATGGGAAGATAGGCTCCGCCAGCGCGCAAAATGCCATGTGCTGCAGCACTCTGCTCCCACCCTTTGTCCATGATGATGGCCACAAACTCTTCCCGCGCAAGACCACCTGCACGCAAAACCGTGGCCACCTTGTTCGCCGCCCGATGCAACTGATCATAACTGACCTCAAATGCGCAGCCACCCTTTGCATCCGCCTGCCAGATAGCCACTGCCTCTGGCGTCTCAACCGCATATCGCGCCAGCCCATCATGTAGGCTTGCAACTGGGAGAGCACTCTCGGCCACCGGCAACGCAACCGCAGGCAACCGCGGTAAATCAGCCGCTTCCAGCAAGGTCGGGTCCAGCGCTAATCCTTCAAGAAGCGCAACATAGGATGCAAACATCTCATCCAGAATGCGCGCGTCAAATAACTCCTCAACCGCATCCCAGTTTAGATAAAGACACCCGTCTTGCTCCATAACCTGATGATCAAGCCAAACCTGCGGGGTCTGACTGATAGTGTAGACAGTCTCAAT
The DNA here is from genome assembly GCF_001623065.1 of Pseudovibrio sp. Ad46. NCBI lineage: Bacteria > Pseudomonadati > Pseudomonadota > Alphaproteobacteria > Hyphomicrobiales > Stappiaceae > Pseudovibrio > Pseudovibrio sp. Ad46. Next base: position 29,868 of record NZ_LMCG01000069.1, read on the forward strand.
ACCCAATGCAGATATCGCCGCATTCGTGTCTTGTTTCGGCTGGTCAAGCAAACTGGTGAATACAACAGGCAAAGGGGCTCTGAGCCGTCCTGCACGGATGAGTTTCTCCGTGACGCGCACACCAGACAGGGCTGCGTGGTCAAGGGCCTCCCAGAGCCTGTCTTGAATTTGTAAAGCCGCCGATCTGACACTGGTAACTGTCTTCAAATCTACCGGAAGCAAAAGGATGTCGGTGAAGTCACCGATCAGTGTATCTGCCCCTTTGACTCGCGGCCGATTGAACACAGTGAGATTTAGTGCAAACTCAGGCGTGCGGCTCCACCTTCCCAGAACATGCGAGAAGGCCGACAGCAGGAGACTGGTTGCACTTACACCTATACGTTGAGCAGAGCTGCGAAGGGCAGCCCAGTTTTTTCCATTGAGGCAGTGACTTCGACGACGAAACGTGGTGCTTTGAAGAGCCAATTGGTCATCGCGTGTAGGCAACTCTGGACCTGCCGGGAAGGTCGCAATAGAGGCATCCCACCAACACTCCGCAGCAGCTAGATCTTGCTTCTTGACCGCGTGTTGTGAAGCCAGCACATGATCTTTAAAAGAAAATGGTAGTGGCGTCAGCTTCACATCTTGCTCTTCGTAAAGCAGTATCAACTCCTCAGCGATAATGCTCAAACTCGCAGCATCAGCGATCAAAAGATCTATCCCGAAATGCAATCGCACCATGCCATCAGGCAACACCGTCGCTTCCAGTGAGAAAAGAGGCCAAGTATCAATCGTCTCGCATCCCCGCCGCAAACGGGCACGCTTGTGCTGCAGCTTTTCTTCTCGCACCTCGACTAGTGTGGTGCTCAGATCTTCAACTGGAATAGGGTAATGCGAAACATCCGACAAAATCCGTTGTTGACCATCTTGGGTGACGATTGCCCGCAACATATCCTGACGCTTGATCAACCTGTTCCAAGCATTTTCTAACTGTTTGAGATCCACCGACCGGCTCTCAAACTCCTGATAAACAAACGAGGAAACTTTAGCTCCATTGGCACCAAGCTGACGCCCAGACCAGTATGCACGCTGAACATCGGTGAGCGGAAAATCGATATCCGGCTGACTTATATGACGTAAAGAACCATAATCCGTATGCTCTATTTGGATCTGGGCCAAGTCACCAGCTGCTTGGCCTTCATCGATATGTGATGCCAAAGACGCAATAGTTGGGTTCCTGAGTAGATCCTTGAGAAGAACTTTCACTCCCAATGCTGCGCGCACTTGGACAAGATACTCGACTGCCAAAAGAGAGTGCCCACCAATGGCAAAAAAATCCGCATGCCGATCAAGGGTCTTTAATGAAAGCAAGTGCTGCAAAATCGCAGCAAGGGACAGTTCAGTTCCAGTTTCTGGTGCTTGCGTTGTGGTCGCAACATTTGCTGAAGCAAGTTCTTGTCCATCCAGCGCGGCTCGGTCGATTTTGCCAGCTGAGTTCTTAGGGAATGCTTCGACAAATCTCCAACGCGCCGGGCGCATGTAATCGGGCAGATGCTCAGTTGTATATTGGACCAGACGAGGATGAAGATCGGCTGTGTCCGTGCCGATTACGGGTTCGATAAAGGCAGTCAATCGGACATTGCCACTGTCTACCTCTTGCGGCCTTATAACAGCAAACGACACTTCAGGATGCGCGATCAGGCTGGTTTCAATATCCCCTAGCTCAACCCGATGCCCGCGGATCTTAAGTTGATTGTCCTGGCGTCCCTTAAATACAATGTGGCCATCCCATGTCAGGCACACCCGATCACCGGTTTTATACCACCTAGCGGCTGGTTCACCGCAACTCACAAACTGTTTGTCTGTCAGGTCTGGGCGATCTTTATAGCCTGCCGCAAGCCCGGCTCCTCCAATCCAAAGCTCTCCAGTCACTCCAATAGGTACTTGTCGTCCCAGATCATCGATGATGCGAATACTCGTATTATCGATGGGCGCACCAATTGAGATACTCGTGTCAGACGGTTCTACTTTGCAGCACAACGACCAAATTGTTGTTTCAGTCGGGCCATACATGTTCCAGCATTCGGCACCTGTGCTCGTCAGCGCCTGCGCCAAAGACAATGGCAATGGTTCTCCACCGACCAAGATACGCAGTGTACTGTCAGCACGCCATCCGCTTGTTACCAACATCTGCCAAAGAGACGGCGTTGCTTGCATCACCGTAGGGCGGCATTGCTCAATAAATGCCCGTAACTCAAAAACATCACTAACAATATCCTGAGGAGCCATTTCAACGCATGCACCAACACATAACGGCAATAGGAACTCCAAAAGGGAAATATCAAAACTTGGGGTCGTGACGGACAAAAGGCGGTCCTTTGACGTCAAGCCCGGTTGATGAGCCATTGAGGACAGGAAGTTAGCAAGGTTGCCATGGCGTATGCAGACGCCTTTAGGCGTTCCAGTGCTGCCAGACGTAAAGATTACGTAAGCGGTATCTGAGGCGCTCGGCAGTTCATCCACTTCAGCTGTTTCAACCGTGCTCAAGGTCAACTCGTGTGGATCAGCGACATTGAACGATGCATGCGCTTTGCGACTGACAATCAGCGATGGCTTAGCAAGGTTCAAAACAATGTCTGTGCGCTCCGGCAAGTTATACGGGTCAAGGGGTAAGTAGACCGCACCCAACCGCCAGATGCCAAGCATTGCTGCGATCAATAATGGTTCGCGGTCCAGTTCCACAGCAACAAGATCGCCAGTGCCGATACCGCGCTTCCGCAGATTTTCTGCAAACCGCCGACTTGCCTCATCAAGGTCGCAGTAACTCCAGGTCTCATGTGGAGATGCAATCGCCACGTCCATTGAAAATTGACGAACAGAGTCCTCAAATCGTGCAAGAACCAAATCAGCATCACTGCGGGGTGCGGTGGTCTTGTTCAATCTTGTAAGGAGAGCTTGGGTCTTGTCTTCGATAGGGGTTGAGACAGCTTCTAAAGTTACATCCGACTCATGCGCAATCTGCTTGAGCATTTCCAGGAAGGTGTCGAAGTAAAGTTCGATTAGATACGTAGAATATCGTGTTACATCAAACTCAGCCGTTACCTCATACCCTCCCTCCGATGGTATTAACTCGAGGGTCAGGTCGAACTTGCAACTACCATTGTGAAGGTCAATCATCTCCCAATCTTGGTCGGCAATCCGAAACTTACTCTGCTTTGCCGTCGCATGAGAAATCAAGAAAGTCTGAAACGGCACATTGCCGTCAAGTTGTCCGTCAACAACTAGCTTCTCCCGAAGAATCTCCATCGGAAGCGACTTGAACGTGTCAGAGTTATGGATGCTCTTTGCCGCTTGACCAAGAGCATCTGCAAAAGTCTCAGCTTCTGCCAAATCCACATCCAAAAGCGTGGTGGTTGCAAAAAAACCTACTGTTTCCTCAACTTCTGGACGCAAGCGACCAGTGGCTGGCGACCCCACGATAATCCTGTCCTGCCCGGTGAAGGCACGCAGTGTGAGAGCGTGTGCTGCAAGAAAAACGGCGTGCATGCCCGTCTTCGCACTTCGGCTTGTTGCCTCAATCTTTTGCGTCAGACTTGGATCGATTAGACGCCGAAGACGTCGCCCTTTCTGCGTGGTTATTGATCCCGTAGGTGCGGGTTGATCTGGTGGCAACATGGATTGCACAGGTGCGCTATGGAAAGCCTCTGCACAGTTAGTGGCAAAGGTCGAGGCGCGCATTCCATCAGACCAGCTACGCTGCCAGTTCGCGAAATCAACAAGGCTAGCCCGCTCCGCCTTTATAGGCTCCAGAGCTTGCCCGCGGACCAGCGCATCATATGACGTCATCGCTTGTCGAAACAGGATTGCCAATGATAGGCCATCAGCGATCACATGATGGATCCTTAGTAAAAGCAGCTGATCTGGTCCATCATTCGTTAGCAAGTCAATCCTGAACAGCGGAGCTTCGGCCAACGGAATTGGCTTGCTTGCAATACCAACTGCCGCATTTTCCAACAAATTGAACTGGTCACCAGACAAGTTATGAACTGTGAGCGGCACACCAATGTGGGGGCGAATACGCTGCGTCAGTGTTTCTTTTTCAAGATCAATTTGTATACGTAGACTCGAATGACACTGAATCAGATTTTCAAAAACCTGGATAAGCACGTCGACATCCAACATGCCCGAAATTCGGAAGCCCTGGTAGAGAACATAGTCACAAGCATCTGGGTCAAGCTGATCAAGTATCGCAAGGCGCTCTTGCTCAAATGACAGCTGCACTTCTTCGTCTTGATGTAGACGGGCGACTGGAAGCGATGCAAGAGAGCCACCTTCTTCCAGCAACTTCAAAAAGAAAGCCTTGCGCTTATCCTTAGGCAACGCGACCAAGCGATCCGCGACAGACAGAGGAGGAGATGTCGTCATTTTGCGACCTCCTCTGGCTGCTGTGCGTGTTCCAGCAGCTCAGAACTAACTTCAAAGTCTGTAAGCAGGCTCTCAACAAGAGAAGTACTCCCTGCCTTGCCGCGTTTCTCAAGTTCAGCAGTCAGATCTGCAATATTTGGCGCTGTGAAGAATGTCTGGGTATCAAGCGAGATGCCATGCAACTCTGCAAGGCGTGCTATCATCATCGACGCCATCAGAGAATGGCCGCCAAGTTCAAAGAAATCATCGGTGCGACCAATCCCGGAGATCCCTAGAAGATCCTCAAAAATTTCACTGATTTTCGCTTCTAGTTCGGACGCCACAGGCTCAAAAGTTGTTGAGAGTGACTTAGGTCTTGGGCTCTTTGCAGCAGACATTGACAATGTGGTAGAGGCAGCAGCCTGATCTGTATCCCAATCAGTGGACTCGCCATCGTGCCCACATTGCTCTTCTTCACTTGCGATCCAATATCGATGCTTGTCAAAACTGTAACCAGGTAGTGAGACACGCCCACATTTCTGATTTTTGAAAACAACCTCCCAACTCAGATCATACCCCATGGTCCACAATTGGATCATTGCCGTCATATTGTGATCCAAAGCAGACTGTAGTTCTGTGATTTGCGGAAGCGATGTAATGGGAGCGATTGTCGTACCCGCACAAAGCACTCCCATCGAAGACAATGCGTTCCCCGGTCCTACCTCCAGCATGTTACAGTTCAGACCTTCCAAAGCTGCCATCAACGCTTTTTGGAACAAAACAGGCTTAAGCACCTGCGCACTCCAGTAGGTGGGATCTGTTAGCTCTTCGGACCGAGCCAGCCGACCAAGCGCCGTTGAATAAATCGGATAAACTGGCGGATGGAGCGTCTGCCCCTCCATTGCGTCTCGTAACTGTGTTGCAGCACCTATCATTGATGCTGAGTGGAAGGCATGAGAGGTTTTGAGCCTGCTATGACGGATACCTAGTTGATCCAGTTTTTGCTCAAAATCGGTAATCACTTCAGAAGGACCAGCAACAACACAAAGCCCAGGAGCGTTTTCGGCTGCAAGCTCAACGTTCTCAATAAGCTTATCCTGGATCTGGCTGGCATCCGCCCGGATGGAAAGCATCGCACCCGATGGTGCAGTTGCCATCGCGTTCGCACGAACAATAACCAGACGTGCAGCAGTCTCCAAAGACATAACATTTGCCACGACCGCCGCTACCCACTCACCCAATGAATGGCCAATCAATGCACCGGGTGTTATGCCACGCGCTAACCATGCCATCGCAAGTGCATACTCCACAGCGAACAGCGCGGGTTGGGTCAGGTGAGTTTGCGCAAGCTGATCTCCACTAAATCTCACATCTTCATCACCATAAAGCCCATTCCTCAAATCCGGCCCCTCGGCGGCGGCTATGGCTTCAGCTGCACTGTTAAATGCATCGCGGTAGTCAGCATCATGCTTATAAAGATCTGCACCCATTGCCGGATACTGACTCCCCTGCCCCGTGAACAAAAAGGCTAAGGGGCTGACCAGTCCCGGTTGACCAAGGTAAATCTCGTTTCTGTCTCCAGTCAGGAACTTGTTGCCAGCCTCCTGGATAGAGCGGGCTACGACTGCTGCACGCCAGGGCATCGCTTTACGGCCAACAGCCAGAGTAAAAGCTGCATCTTGAGGCAGAAGTTGAGCAGAATCTCGTATTGAAAGAGCTTTGCCTTGAAGGTCGATCTGCCTGGCCAACGCAGTTTCACTGCGCGCTGACAAGATATAGGGAAGCGCTAGCTGCCTGGCTTCGCACTTAGACCGCTCTGGCGCTTGTTCCAACACAACATGGGCATTTGTGCCCCCCATACCCAACGAAGTCACGCCAGCCCGACGCACACCACTATCCGGTACCCAAGGGGTAAGTTCCTGTACAACTTTAAAAGGAGAGCTTTCGAAGTTACATGCAGGGTTTGGCGTCGCATAGTTCACTGAAGCAGGAATTTCTCCATGCTTTATACTCAATGAGGCTTTGATCAACCCTGTCACGCCAGCAGCAGTATCCAGATGGCCAATGTTGGACTTCACAGAGCCTAGCCAACAAAACGATGTCTTATCGGTTGTCTTGCGAAAGGCGTTTGTTAGAGCGGAGACCTCAATGGGGTCTCCCATGCGTGTACCCGTTCCGTGGGCTTCGACATAAGACAGCTCATCCGCTGTCCAACCTGCCATTGCATGCGCACGCGCAATAACTCGAGCCTGTGCGTCGACACTCGGTGCAGTATAGCTGACTTTCTGGGAACCATCATTGTTGACGGCGAAGCCACGAATTACTGATATAATGGAGTCATTGTCACGGATTGCGTCATCTAGTCGTTTCAACACAACAAGACCAAGACCCGTACCAGGTACGAAACCAGAGCTGGCCGCATCAAACGCTCGACAATGACCATCGTGAGATGTGATGCCGCCTTCTTGTGCCAGATATCCGTTGTGAATTGGTGGTCCGAGCGTCACACCACCGGCAAGTGCCAAATCACATTGCCATGTAAGCAGACTTTGGGCAGCACTGCACACTGCCACGAGCGAAGTCGACGAAGACGTTTGAATGGTGATGGCCGGCCCAGTCAGATTTAGATGATAGGCGATCTGGGTGGTCATACTATCTTTATCATTGCCGATTGCGGCCTGAAGACTTCCCGAAGAAAAAACCTTCTTGAAAGTTGGCAACACATTGAGCATCAAATAAGAATCTAAGCTTTTCCCAGCGAACACACCGATGTCGCCCTGGTACGAAGTGGGATCGTAACCAGCGTCCTCCATCGCATTCCAAGCACATTGCAACATGAGACGGTGCTGTGGATCGGTTAACTCAGCTTCCCGAGGAGAAATAGAGAAGAATGGTGCATCGAACCGATCAATGTCAGAGACTGCGCCCTTGCGACGTAGGTAATCCGGACGTCGTACGATCTCAGGTGAGACGCCTGATGCAATCACTTCTTCCTCTGTAAACTCGGATATACACTCCCGCCCAGATCTAATGTTTTCCCATAGTTGCGCTGTCGTATCGGCTTTCGGAAATCGTCCAGCCATCCCAATTACAGCGACACCAAGATCATTAGTTTGCGTAGTCATGTCAGTTTTCCCTCTAGGCGTTTACCGCTGGCTTCCATCGGTTGGGGGCAAATGCAGATTTCCTCACGATCGCAATGTCGGGAGCATGCTCATGTGTTGGCTCGATTGTGCTGGAGGTATCGAGCAGCTTGGCTTGCGACTGAATTGTTGGGTTTGAAAAAAGCTCGACTAACTCAATCTTCGTTGCAAACTCACGTGCGATTTGGTGCTGTAGGTCTGTGAGCAGTAGTGAGTTGCCACCCAGTTCGAAGAAATTGGCATCAGCAGCAGGCTGAACACCGCCTAATAGGTCTTCCCAAATGGTAGCTAACTTCTTTTCGACATCCGTTCTGGGCGGACAGAGCTCCTGCCTGGCCATCGATTGAACCGTTGCTTGTGCAGTTGGCAACTGCGCCTCATCAACTTTGCCATTCAATGACAGCGGCAAATCTTTGAGAAAGACAAAAGCAGCTGGAGCCATATGGGCCGGAAGTTTAGCAGAAACAAAAGCCCGCAAATCACTATCAGCAACTGTCACTTGTGTTTTGGTCGTGTAGAAGGCCGACAACACTTGTGCGTCTCTTGCACCACCTTGTACTTCGTGTAAGACGAGATGGGCTCTTTCGATTTCCGGGTGCCCCATCAACACCGTTTCAATGTCGCCGAGTTCAACTCGATGGCCACGAATTTGGACCTGCCGATCCACACGGTCCAGATAATCCAAACACCCGTCCGGTCTCATCCGGACACGATCTCCAGTGCGCAGGAAAACTTGATCTGAGGTTTGAGGGAGTACCACAAAGGCTTTGTCCGTTTGCTCCTCCCGCAAGTATCCTGCTGCAAGACCTAGCCCGGAGAGATACAGTTCGCCATTAACGCCAATTGGCGCTTTGGTTCCGTTCTCAGTGAGCAAAATCGCATCGGTCTCTGACACCGTCGTGCCAATCGGCAATGGACCCACGGTGTTGTTGTCGGCAGCTGTCACTTCGTAGAAGGTCGAACAAATCGTCGCTTCAGTCAGACCATAGCCGTTCACCACCCTTGCATGGTTGATTAGATTGTCGACCTGACTGAAATTCAGTGCTTCACCACCACTTAACAACCAACGCACGCTTTCAAAACGAGTATCGTCTTTGGTAACGGCCTTGTTGAGGCGGTCCAGGAGCCCTGGAACTGTACTCAGTATGGTAACGTGATCCTGCTTTATGGCATTGAGTGTTGCGTCTATGTCGAGAGCTGTCATCTGATCGACAAGCAAGAGCTGTCCGCCCCCGATGAGGATTGGCAACACTTCTCCCAAATAACTTGCAGAGCCAACCGAGGTAACCGGAAGCAGAACATCTTGATTTGTGATGTCATAACTTTCCAGAAAGGACTCCACCAAGATCGCAAGTCCTTGATGTGTCAGCCGAACACCCTTGGGCCGACCCGTACTACCAGACGTAAACAAGATCACTGCATCGCTTGAGATTGGAACCTCAAAGCTTGGGTCTTCATCATCGGACGACACTCGCAAGTCCTGAGCCTGAAGAGGTTCCACCTCAATCAAAGTTTGACCTTCAAGGACGGGACTTGTCTTACCGTAGAACTCGGCGCTTGCTGAATCGAGTAGCAAAACAAGCGGCTCGCACTCATTCAACACGTGCGCCAACCGATCAGCCGGAGATTTGGGATCAACCGGGACCCAGACGGCCCCGATACAAAAAGTTGCCAGCTGTGCCACAATTGCTGGGAGGCCGGACTCCATCACACTAGCGACGCGCGACCCCGGGACCACGCCACAATCAGCAAGCTTACTGGTAAAACGGTACACTGCCGACAAAAGCGATTTACCACTAACCTCGTCACCCTTGTCTTTAATACAAATCGCGTCTCCCTTTTCAGAAAGAGCAGATTTGAGTAAGGGCCAAAGCGAGGAGTGGGCGGGTTTGGTCAAACAACGTGCATTTAATCGTTCATAAGCCTCAAAATCTTGCGCGCACATGATTGAAAGATCTGCACATTCAACCGTCTCGTCTTTTGCAATCGCCTCAAGGAGACAACGATACCGCGCAGCAAAGCGTTCGATTGTTTCTCGATCAAAAAGCTCGTCATCGTACTCAAAAGTACCGTGCAGACCATCGCCTGTTTCATGAAGACTGATCGACAAATCTAAAAGAGAAATACCTGTATCATTCAACAGGACGTCAGCCTCTAGTGCGTCTCTTTTCAGATCCGGCACCGGCAAACTGTCAAGCTGGAAAGACGTCTGATAGATTGGAAAGGCAGACCCCTGTCGCCGGGGTTTGACTGTCTTGACAATATCTTCAAACCCTATCGAACCATTTCGAATGAGATTCAGGCTTTCGCTCTTGATCTTTTCCAGCAACTGGGAAAATGAAAGCGAAATATCAATGTCTAAGCGAAGGGGAAGGCTGTTTACAAAAAGCCCAAATGTTCGTTCATAAGCTGCCTCAAATCGCCCAGCCATAGGGATGCCAATAATGATATCGGCCTGGCTTGTATGCTTATTCAAAAAGAGGGCATACGCCGCCAAAAGAACATTATAAAAGCTAACGCGATTACGTGCTGCGACACCTTTCAGGGTTTTTGTTGTTTCTAATGGCAGTGAAAAATCAACGAATGAGCCAGTCCGGGCAGAAAGCGATGGCCGGCGCCGATCAAAAGGTAAGCTCAGAACTGGCAGATCCCCTGAGAGTTTTTTCAACCAGAAATCAAGCTGTCGGTCATATTTTTCGGAAGATGCAAACTCTGCTAACTGGGACACATGATCAATGTATGTTTTGCCCGGCATTTCGGTCGGGGTGTCATAATAAAACCCGAGCAAATCATCAATCAGAACCGCCTTAGACCAACCGTCACAAAGGATGTGATCCAGATCAATCTGTAGCAAGTATTCATCCTGCGCTAGCTTAACCAAGACAAATCGAACCAAAGGTCGTTCTATGTCATAGCGCCCCGTCGCAAATGGAAGTGGTGTGCCTGCCTTGTAGCCTTCTGGCAGCGTACTAAGACACTCAAGTTTGGGCAAAGAAGCATTTGTAACTTGAACAGAGCGATCAGAAGAAATACCTGAGCGCAGCTGCCCATGGCGGGCAACAGTCAGTTCCACTGCTTTGGACAACTGGTCCACGTCCAAAATGCCCTTCAGCTTGAGCATTATCGGAGAGGTGAACAGGCTACGATCAGGGTGCAGTTGTTGTGCAACCCACATTGCATTCTGCCCATTTGTCAGAGGGATAGCTTCTTGAGCCTGTATAGCCTTCCCACCAACATCACTTGCTTTACGAAGGTCCACTGTCACGCCCTGAACGCTTTTAGCTTGAGCTAAAAGTGCCTTGCGATCCAACTTCCCATTTTTGGACAGTGGCATTGCATCTAACAAGAGTAGCCTGCTTGGGATCATATACTCAGGTAGCGCATTCAAGAGGTTCAGCTGCACGTCATCAATATCAACTTCGCCATCACCAACAATTGACGCGAAGATGTTTTGTGACATGGGGTTATCCGTGTCAGCGTAAACACATGCTGACGTAACACCCCGGCTTTGCAAAAGCACATGCTCGATCTCACCAAGCTCAACACGCAATCCACGTAGCTTGATCTGGAAGTCATTACGACCGATATAGTGATAGTTACCAGTTTTGCTGTCTTTCGTGACTAAGTCACCTGTGCGATAGGCGCGTAGACCATTTAATGCTGGGACATTTACGAAGGCTGCATTTGTCAGTTCTTCTGCATTCAAATATCCTCGCGCCAAACCAACACCAGAAATTAGCAACTCCCCTTCACCGTCTATGGGTTTAAGAGCCTCATCGACAATGTGCAGTTCGATTCCTGTAATCGGTTTACCAATTGGAACATCGGACAGGACCTGTCCGCGTACGCAATTGAAATAGGTCACGTCTATTGCCGCTTCAGTAGGGCCGTATAGATTAACCAGCGCAATACTTGGTTGGTTCTGTGTCAGCGTATGGAACCGTTGAACCGCTTCGACCAAGAGCTTCTCGCCACTTGTAAAAATGAACCGAAGCTTGGAAAGCTCTTCGGGACATCCTTTGATCTCCTCATAGGTCAGAAACAGCTCAAATACTGATGGCACGAAGTGAATAATAGTAACGTTATGGGTGCGAATACTACGAGAGATTGCCCTCGGATCATGCTCTTTCCCGGATGGCAGCAGAGCAACACTCGCACCCTCCATAGCCCACCAAAGCAACTCCCAAAGCGAGACATCAAACGTCGTAACAGTCTTCTGGAGTATCGTGTCAGCGGGACCTATTGGATAAGCTTCTTGCATCCAGTCAAGGCGATTGCTGAGCGCCGCGTGTTCTGTACAAACACCCTTTGCCCGCCCGGTAGAACCCGAGGTGTAAATTATGTACGCCAAGTCTTCTGGCTGTGGTTCGGGCAGCTCACCACTTACGACCGGAGCGCCCCAATCGTAGACATCCATTGCGAGGCTGAACCCATCAAACGATACGTCTAAGCGATCGGTCGTGTCTGTGATTAGCCCAACGGCACCACTATCACGCAAAATGGTCTGCACACGGTCAGCAGGGTGATGGGCATTGATTGGTAAGTAAGCCCCGCCTGCGCGCAAAATCGCAAATATAGCGACAATCATATCAGAGCTGCGCGGCATTGAAACGGCCGTTGGCGTGTCTTTGCCAACGCCGAGGCTTCTTAGTTTATGAGCTAGATGGCTGGATTTCTTATCCAACTCACAGTACGTCAGATTGCCCGTTTCACAACGAACAGCCACAGCATCTGGATATGAGCGAAACGAGCGCTCCACTGCACTCATAATGGTTTTTTCGGGCGTCTCAGTCTTTGGCGGATTACCAAACTCTGCCAGTTTTAGCTTGTCAGATTGGTCATCATGAGCCAGAACTACACCTGGATAGTTCGTCTCCAAAAGCAGATTTTTCAAAACGCTTTGTGGACCAACTTCGGCGACGCAGGAAATGCCCTCATCTTTGATCCGCTCAATACAATCCCGCCATAATACAGTATGATCAAGCTGCCGTGCTAGAACATCCTTAATGGCATCAGGCGTCTCAACTTTGTTCGCGGTCGCACTGGAAATCACGGAGATCTGCGGTGATTGCCACGTTACCATTTCTAATGCGCTGCGTAACTCTGCAACGTAAGGTGTCATAAGACTACTATGGTAAGGTGCACCGCCATACAGTGGTACAACCTCGGCACTACCATCAGAAGCTAAGAGAGACTGCTCAGCCAGCAACACTGCCTTGGCTTCGCCCGTCACCATAAATTGCGTGTCACTATTGATGCATGCAAGGCTCACCAGGGCATCTGTTTGCGCACGCACCTCTTCAAGCGTTTTGCGAACTGTCTCCAGATCCGTATTCTTAAAAATCGTTGTTGCAGAGACCGTAGCCGCTTGAGCTTTTGCTGCAATTTCTGCACGTCTAGCGACCACTTTGACACTATCAGCAAAAGACATCGCTCCGGCACAAGTAAGTGCCGAGTACTCACCTAAACTGTGACCAAGCATAACTGTTGGCTTGCATTCATATTCCAGGATGGCTGCCTTGAAGTGAGCAACATTTGTGACGTGCAAAGCTGGGAACAGAAATTTAGTTTTGCTAAGCTTCGTCAACCCGCCCTTAGTACAAAGATCGGTCAAGTCCCATCCGAGAACATCTGACGCTTCAACAAACAGCTCCTTGATCAAGTCATGGTTCTTGATCAAGCGCGATGCCATTGCCGGATACTGTGATCCGGAACCGGGGAATATGAATGCAAGATGTGTCATGCTGCGGCCCGTTCAACATTCGTTGCGATGTATGCCAACGCGATCTGAATTTCATGGATTTGCGTCGTGCCTTCGATAATCTCCATCGCCTTTGCATCGCGAAAGTAACGCTCGGCATGATTGACGGCGTGGCACCCAGAGGCTCCCAACAACTGAACCGCGTTATTACTGGCCAGACGAGCAGCTTGGGAGGCCGCATATTTCGCGATCATAATCGCTTGCACCATGTCTGGTGAGGCCATATCGCGGGCTTCAGCAGCGCGATTGACCAGCTCTTGCGCGGACATTACCGCGACCAAGGTCTCCGAGAGCATCTTTTGAACCAGCTGATGCCGGTAAAGTGGCTTGCCCGCCTGCTGGCGTGAGATACACCGCTCAGTCATCACTTCCAGAGCAGCATCAGCCAGGCCAAGGCATCCGCAAGCCGTTGTAAAGCGTCCCTCATGCAGGCCAAACGTCGCTGATAATGCCAATCCTTGAGTTTCGCTGCCTAAAAGATAATGAGCAGGCACTCGACATTGATCAAACGTTACCGTGCCAAGCATATTGGCCCTCAGACCAATCATCCCGCGGATCGGTTCCACACTCAGACCTGGCGTCGAGCGATCAACCAGAATGACCTGGGTGTGGTTGTCACGTGTGCGACCAAGGACGACAAAGAAATCTGCGATTTGGGCCAAAGTGATCCACGTCTTGACGCCATTGATCACATAGTCATCGCCATCGCGTGTGATGGTGGTTTCCACATGGCTCAAATTGCTGCCGATATTGGGCTCGGTCATCGCAAAACCGCCGATCAACTCGCCTTTAGCCAGTGCCTTAACGTAGTCACGTATCAGATCGGACTTGGCAAAACGCTCCACCGCAGCTGCAACCATGCCGGTCACCGTCACGAGATTCTCTAAAGAACCATGCGCGCGGGCCACTTCCTTATGCAGCACCATCAGGTGATCAGAGGGTAGAGCCTGCCCGCCATTCTTCTTCTTGATCGACGCTCCCAAAAATCCTTGATTGGCCATCGCTTGAATTAGCGAACGGTCGATTTGCTCGGCTTCGTCGATCTTATTCACTTCTGGCAAAAGCGTCTTTTCGACAAAGGCACGTACGTTGGCCTGGAACTGAGTAAGATTGTCAGGAGGCTGCATGTTCCAACTCCCGATTTTCTGCCATTAAATGTGTTGAGATCAGTTCGGAGATTTTGGCAATTGTGCTGATATCTTCTGGTTTGATGTCATCCAGTTCGAGTTCGATCCCGAACTTACCTTCGATGAACAAGATCATCTGAACGGTGAACAACGAGTGCGCTAATCCCAGTTCGAATATGTTCGTGTTGTCTTCAATCGCGGCACCATTGGTCGCACGAGACAGGAATTCGCGGATCTGTGCTCTAATGTTTTCCATGAGAGTATCTCCGAGGCTTATTGTGTGTACTCATAAAAACCGGATCCGGACTTCATGCCCATCTTGCCGGCACTGACCATTTTCTTGAGCAGAAAACAGGGGCGAAACTTGCTGTCATTGAAGCCCTCGTAAAGAACCTCCAGCGACTTAAGAATCGTGTCGAGACCAATCAAATCGGCCGTCTGAAGCGGCCCCATCTTGTGGCCAAAACAGGACTTGAATAGTGTGTCGACGTCAGAGGGTGATGCGACGTGTTCTTGGACCATGAAGATGGCCTCGTTGACGAAGATCATCATGGCTCGGTTGGTAACAAAACCGGGTGAGTCCTCGACGGTAATGCTCTCTTTATTCAACCGCGCCAACAGAGCACGCATACGATTTAGAGCGTCCTCGCTGCTGCGAAAACCACGGATAAGTTCAACCATCGGCTTGAGCGGCACCGGATTCATCAAATGCACGCCGACGACATTCTCTGGCACCGGCATCAAGCTAGCGACCTGGGTTATCGAAATGGCCGAAGTGTTAACGCCATAGACAGTCTCTGGCGCACAAACTTCAGCCATCTTTTGATAAACTTGCTGCTTAATGTCCCAATCTTCTGTGACATTTTCGATGACGAACCCCGCGTCCGCGATGTCCTCCAGCAATGTGGTGAATGTCAACCGTTCCAAAATAGTCTCGCGCGGTACCGTTAGCTTCCCATGCACTTCGTGCATCTGATACAGGCGTAGGTTCTGCTTGATGTTCTTGGCACAGATATCAAGCTGATCTGTGTTGATATCTACAACGACAGTATCCACCCCATGCAAAGCAAGGTCATGCGCGATCCCAGTACCCATTGTACCGGCGCCGATGACCGCGACGAGTTCGGAGATTGGCTCACATACTGTTTGCTTGGACAGGACCGATAAGTCGCTATTGACCTGAGAACTCATGGGTTTGTTTCCTCATTGCCATGGTTGTAAGGGAACTGAGCTGGAGTTGCGCTGGCAAGAAAGCTGCAGATCGAAGCTGCAGTTGGAACCTCAAGAAAGTTGGCGATCTCTAAGACCGTGCCGAAGCTCTTTTCGATTGCGATTGCCAGTTTGGTGGCTAAAAGGGAGTGACCACCTAACTCAAAAAAATCATCATCCATTCCGACCGGTGCAATACCGAGCATCTGTTCCATCAAACCTGTGACGAGGAGTTCGGTCTGGTTTTCAGCGGGACGAAATGTGGAGGAAAGATCAGGACGTGCGTTGACACTCGTGAGTTCTTTTGGCAGTGCGCTGTCTGAGCTTGGACTTACCTGTTGAGATACGGCAGGAGGTACCGGAAATGGCGTTCTGGAGAAGGGGTAATTCGGTCCGGCAAGGTGAGACGGTACACCGTTACTGTGAAAGACCCGCCAATCGATAGCACCTCCGTTGACCCACAGTTCTGCAAGAAGGCGCTCAAGACCAGGTGATTGGGTTTCTGCCAGGCCGAAGGTTAAGCCATGTCCACCGACAGTTCTTTTATTCTCTGAACAGGCCGGATGCGCTTGCGCCGTGTTGGTCAGCTGCCCAATCCAGAACCCATCATCAGCCAATTGATCGGGAGTTATTGCGATCCCGTTGATATCGCTCAGCACTGTTAAGGGCGTGTGGTGGCGTGATGGAACAGTAGGCAACGCACCAGACTGCGCAAAGGCCAATGCCGAGAGGACACCTTCACTTTCCATCACACCAGCAACGGCCGCTGCGAGCCACAACATATCGCCTTGACCCGCAATAGACGTGATCGATGGCACAGCCGAAATCAGCGTCTTGGCTTGAGATACCAGTATATTGCGTTCACAAGCACTCAGCGCGACCGCGTTTTCATGCCTCAATCGTAAGACAGAACCTGACACCTCATTTGCACCGCAAGTAGGCTCTACTTTCTCAAAGAGCCACTGTCCTTCCTTTCCCTCACTCACAACAATTGCAAGACGATAAGGAAACTCTCTGCGTTTGGTTTGAAGGCAAAATGCCAGACGACTAAAATCATCCCTATTGGATAACGTGCTCAACTGCGCTTGCAGGCGCTCTGCCAGCTCCTTAGCGACGTCTTCTGTCTGGGCTGAGACTGGATAGACTAATGGGCCTTGCGAAGTTGAAGGGGCTGGAAAGTTAGGTGCTTGCTCGATAATAGCGTGAAGATTAGTACCGCCAATCCCAAAAGAACTGACCGCCGCCCGCCGAGGTGTCATTTCAGCTGGCCAAACCTGAGGTTCAGTTGGGATATAAAAAGGGCTTTGCTCCAGCGCCATGTTGGGATTTGGTGCCTGAAAATGCGCCATAGGTGGCACTGTGGCGTTCTCGATGGCGAGGACGCTCTTGATTAAACCGGCGACCCCAGCGGCGGCATGCGTATGACCAATGTTGGCTTTCACGGAACCGAGCGCACATCGTTGTCCTAGCGTCGTGCCAAACGCCTCAACCAAAGCATCAAACTCAACCGGATCGCCAATGACTGTCCCGGTCCCGTGTGTTTCGACATATCCGATAGTGCTTGGATCAACGTCAGCCATAGCCAAAGTTGTGCTAATCAGATCACTTTGACCTTGCAGGCTGGGCGCGGAGAAACCAACTTTTCGATGTCCATCGTTGTTTGCACTAACAGCCCGTACGACAGCGTGAATGTGATCTCGATCAGCCACAGCATCTTGAAGGCGCTTCAAGACCACCGCACAAGCGCCATCACCGAACAGCGTGCCCTTTGCGGCGGCATCAAACGGCCGGCAATACCCGTCAAGAGAGTGGATCATGCCCTCTTGCGCCAAATAGCCTGACTTTATGGGCAGATCTATTGTGACACCGCCAGCAATAGCAACATCACACTCGCCGAACAAAAGGCTCTGCGCAGCCATATGTACCGCTGCTAATGATGTGGAACAGGCGGTGTACAATGTGTATGCCGGGCCATGCAGATCAAGATGAAACGCCACAAGTTGGGCTAACAAGTCCTTGTGTGCGAGTATTCCACGTTCAAACTGCTCAACGCTGTTTCGAGAAAGCATGGCAGACGTTCTGCGAAGCCATTCGGGGTCCTCTGACGCACCAGCAAAGACGCCAATTGGGATCTCTGATCTGATATTGCCACCATAGCCCGCATGCTCCAAAGCATGATAAGCAACCTCATGAAAGACACGTGTCTTCGGATCAAGATGTGCCGCCTCTGCCCGGCTGTACCCGAAAAAGTCAGCATCGAAATGCTCCACGCCTGAAATCACTGGCTTGACTGGCATGAAAGCTGGATTTTTTACAAGCTCTGGATCCCAACCTTCATCAATCAGATCATCCTTGTCGAACCAAGTCTGGCACGCCTTCTTACCGACAGTGGTATGCCAGTAATCTTCGAGGGTCTCGCTTTGAGGAAGACGGACTGCCATTCCGACAATCGCCAAGCCCATGCCAAAATCTGTTGGATCACACGCTACTGACATCACGTTTCCTCCGACTCTGGGCGCGTTTTTGAGACGCCGTCTTGGCACGGTTGCGAACGGCATCAACGGCGCTCAGTCTAGGTTTGGTGGCAGTTTTGTTCGTTTCGGTTGCATTAGAGACGGAGCTTGGCTCTTCTTGACCGGCCCCATAGTGCTTGACGAGCATCGCAACTGTGGTGAACTTGTAAAAATCAACGACTTTGCTGCTGGCCTCGATCTTGGCCAATTTTCCAGCAATCTGTACAATATCGAGTGAGGTGGCACCGAGTTCAAAGAAGTTATCATCAATTCCAACTGGAGCAGTGCCAAGATGGCTTTCGAGCAATGCCACATAGCGTTCTTCCATCTCCGACCGCGCGGCTTTGTACTCAGACGTCAGATTTGGGCGCGGCCGAAGTTCCGCCCTGAGCGGATCAGTATCTGCAGATGCAGTAGAACGCTCGCTATGCATCTGTTCGTGCAACTGCTCGTGGGGGCGCGGACTGAGGATGATCTGCGACGAGGCAGTTGACCGCCCTGCCCAGTTGTCAAACAACTCAATAGCTTCTTCATCAGAAAAACCCGTAGCAAAGGCGCCGTTGACACGCTCATCCAAGATCGCGTTCAACTGTTTCATCACCTCCCGGTTACGGTGCGTGATTGTGATTTTGCCGAAATGCCGCGCGCCAGCCATATATGAGAATGCGTCGCAAACCTCATCTACACCGAAAGTGGTTGCAGGCAGGAGAGGCAAGGCCCTAGCTTCCACCAAGCGCACGAGTTCTCTTAAAGCTCCTCCCGACGCTTCAGGATCCAAACTGTCTCCAAGGGGAATGAACTGCCGGCCACCGCTGAGCAGATCCATCGGCAACCCTCGGCCAGATGAGATATCCTGAACCCCCATTTCGACAAAGCGTCCACCAACAGACAAGCAGCGCATACCTGCTTCCAGAAGCTCCCCAGTCAGAGCATTTAAAACAACATCTACACCTTTGCCGTTGGTGGCAGCCAAAAGACCTGCTTCGAAACTTTCATCGCGCGTAGACCCCACAACAGTGGTGCCCATATCTGCTAGTCGCTGTCTCTTCTCATCCGTCCCAGCCGTTGTGTAGACGCTCGCGCCCAGGTGTGTTGCGATATGAACGGCAGCCAATCCGACGCCGCCGGCTGCGGAGTGGATTAGTACTGTTTCGCCAGGCTTGAGTTTAGCCCGCTCGCACAGAGCAACAAGGGCCGTTAGGTAAGCAACTGGCAAGGCAGCGGCGGATTCGTATGTACTGTTGCTTGGAATGGCTGCAACAGAACATTCACGCACCGTCAAAAAACGCCGGAACGCGCCAGGCAAAGCCGTCATAACTCCATCACCTACGCGGAAGGTCGAAACATCTTTTCCGATGCGGTTGACACGCCCCGCACATTCCAGCCCGAAACTAGTAAAGCCCGCACTTTCCGGTAAATGCCCTGCAGCAAACAACACGTCTTTGAAACTGAGACCAGACGATAAGACCTCAATTTCAACTTCGTCTGCAGCTAGCTCTGTCTTCTCGCAAGTAACGAAACTCAAGCTTTGCAGCACGCCAGGTTCGGCTTGGATCAGATCATAGTTTGCACTCGTTGGAAGCGTGCGCCATGAGCCTCTAACAAGATGTTCTTGGACATCTTCAGGCACACCAACTTCCACTCTTCGCTTAATGACAGCTTGGCATGTTAGGCGATGGCCGGTGTCTCCATGTAAAACCATAGAAAAACTCGGAACCGCTGAACCGCAGCTTTGCGCAGTGATCTCCGCCTTGACGGTTGCACCTAAAGGTCCTGACACGGCCAGCTTTTCAAACGAGAACGGAACTGTATCCAACCCGGTTCCTGCAACGCGGTCGAGAAGCCCAATTGCCACGTCAAGAAGGGCTGGATGAACCTGGATACTCTCAGTTTGCCGTGAGTATTTTGACGGCATAGCCAGTTCAGCCGTGACAAACGACATATCGGCATTGCACTTAATACTCTTGATACACTCCCAAGGGCCAGAATAACTCAAGACGGTTGTATGCAAGTCCTGGAGGCGTACAGATTGTAACTGTCTGCCGTCAGACAATTGTACATCTTGCGAAAGTTCAGCCTCATTCACATAAACGGGCGGTTCGATCGCAGCCTTGCCTTGAAAATGAGTTGTCCATTGGTCATCAAAAGCGTCCGAACAAGAGCGAATTACGATATTAAAGTGATCACCGTCCTGCTCACAATCCACACGGATCAAACACTCCTCGCCCTGAGCCAAGCTTAAGGGGGCAAG
This sequence comes from Pseudovibrio sp. Ad46, assembly GCF_001623065.1. Classification (NCBI taxonomy): domain Bacteria; kingdom Pseudomonadati; phylum Pseudomonadota; class Alphaproteobacteria; order Hyphomicrobiales; family Stappiaceae; genus Pseudovibrio; species Pseudovibrio sp. Ad46. The sequence goes on from NZ_LMCG01000069.1 coordinate 50,255, forward strand.
CACAATGGCTTCTTCTAAGTTTGCAAGCTCACTCCCAAGAGCCTTCACGCTTTCTAACGCAAGAAACAGATATCCAGTCGCGGGCATAACTCCCGTCTCGCCCAACTTGTGAGCTTCCACGATCCAATCGTTTGAGCGTTGCAGACGGATCAATGTTCTAACGTTCTTGTGACCCAATGCGTGCGATGGCCAAATATCATCTGCTCCACCTGAAAAAAGATCAGAGAATGGAACTGGTTCAGTTTCGGCAGACGATGATCCGATTAGGCGTGCAGCCATCCCGCGGTCTCGCCAAGTATCCCATCCCAACGCCAAAGCGTTGATATGGAAGGTCTTAGAGCAATAGTCCGCAATGGCGTCTAACCAAGCATTGGCAGCGCCATATGCAATCTGACCGGGGCCCCCATTTGCCTCTGAAGCAATCGATGAACAAAAGTTCACCGTGAGCTCTTCGTGCAGAGCTCGATGTCGTTGCAACTCAGCCAAGCAAAGAGCTGTTCCATTGACTTTTGCAGATAGCTCCCTGGACAACGCTTTTTCGTCTAAGGCATGCAGGAGCGTAGAGCCAGCCACGCCCATCGCAAAATCGATATGGTCAGGCTTGCCAAACTGCAGGAGATGATTGCCGATAATCTTCAAATCATCGCGATTGCTGGCATCAAATCGGACGCTCCTCCACATCGAGCCGTGAGTGGCTGATAAGCGTTGGAACACTGCTGCTTGCCTCGGCGAAATTTCCCCTCGCACTAAAACTGATACCTCAGCTTTGGGATGGGTCAGCCAGTACTCGACAAGTGCTGAACCGATGCCACCACGCCCTCCAAAGACCCAAACCTTTGGTGCACTCGGCAACTCAGTACGTTTTGACAATGCATAGCTCAACTGACAAGCATCGCGGACAAAGAGCTTGCCGTCTCGACAGGCCAAGTACGGCCGCTTGTTCGGGCCTTCGAACATCCCTGCCAGGAGGGAGGTCATATGCCATTGCGGCGCGATCCCGCTAGCTGGAAGATCACATTGAGACATGGGCAGGCCCACATGCTCAGTGCGCGCTTGAAGTGCTGCTCCAGCGATGGCACGTGTTGTGGGGTTTGCTATTTCCTGTTGCAGAACCGGGAAGGCTCCATGAGTTAAAAGACAAATCTTGTCATGCGGACCGAAATGCGAAGTCACGCCCTTAAGAAGGTCAAGATATTGCGCCAACAATGCGTTGGCGGCATCGCTATCCGCCAGCGGATCCGCTTGTGACTCTGCGACCAAAAGCCAATATAAAGGCGCGGCCTCAGTCCCACTCCGCCCCAATGCCGCATCACTCCTGTGTTTAACATGAGTATGGGCAATCCCTTGGTTCTTTAGAACCTCACAGAGGCGGTTCGTGGCTTCGGTAGCCATCGGATCAATTGGTACTACGCAAAGCTCATGTCCGCGCGCCAGACGAACATCCGTGGTAGACACCGGCGTCCAGATTGGTTGACGTGCCCACTCACTCTTACTCGCTCGCTTACGGTCCCGTAGCGTTAAAGGCTCGAATGTATTGCCAAATTTCCAGTAGGCCCGTTGCGCAAATGGATAGCCTGGCACTTTGACCTTTTGTCCATCACAATGGTCATCCAGAGCACTCCAAGACAAGTTACAACCGCGGCACCAAAGCTGTGCGAGCGTCCGGCTGAACTGTAGCCAATCACACGAAACCTGATCTACGGGAGGGCTTGGTTCTTTGGGCAAAAGCTCAAACGCGGAATGCGATTTAACGTCCCAACTTGCGTGGCGTTTTGCCAAATTGGATAGGACATTTTGAGGGCCAACCTCAATGAACAAACCGGTCTCAGATAACAGCTCTGAAAGACCTTGTGCAAAGCGTACAGCCTGGCGCGTATGCTGGCACCAATAATCCGGATCCATCGCCTGTTCAGGAGTAATCCAAGTTCCCGTTACATTCGAAATATACGGAATACTTGGTGCCCTTAACGTAATTGCCTGGAGCGCCTTTTTGAAAGCCGGCAGCATGCCGTCCATCATTTGAGTGTGGAATGCGTGCGATGTTTGCAGGCGAACCGCCGAACTAGCGAGATCGGGCATTTGTGCGAAGAAGTCAGCCAGCTTCGCTTGTGGGCCAGCAATAACGCAGGCTTGCGCCATATTAATGGTCGCAACTTCAATGTCTGGCCAACCTTCAAGGACAGTGGCGATCTCAGCCTCAGACATCGGCAGACTATACATATGCCCTGTCGGCTGAGATTGCATCAACCGGCCACGCAACGCAACCAATGACAATGCATCATTTAACTCAAAAACACCGGCAAGTGTCGCTGCGGTAAACTCGCCCAAACTGTGCCCAACCAATGCTTTTGGCGTTACACCAATCGCCATCAGGCATTTCGCAAGCGCAAGTTCCAGCGTAAACAAGAGTGGTTGGACAATTTTAGTATCCCGAAGCCCCTCTTCTATCGGCGCCTCAAAGATGAGATGCTGGGCATCAAAGTCTATATGCGGTTCTAAGCGGGCCAGAAGGTCATCTAGAATTCTCGCAAATTGCGGGACGTTACGATAAAGACCACGTCCCATTCCTATGTACTGTGTACCCTGCCCAGGAAATAGGAACACCGATTGTGCAGGTTGATCAGCAACACATCCGCGTTCCCAATCTGCAAGCAGCATCTCATCTTGCGTGAACGTGGTCTCAACTGGACGGGCTAAAGCGACTGCCCGGTGCGCGAACGTACGGCGACTAGAGCGAAGGGTAAACTCGACATCATCGCAGGATACTCTTTGCGCCTCCGCCTCCCCTATCGTGGTTTGAATGCGCCGTGTCAGCGACGCATCGTCAGATGCCGAGAACGGATAGATGCGTAGTCTATCGGCTCGCTTGGTTTCGTCATTCTTGAATGCACGCGTTCCTTCGACTGAAACACGCTCCGGCGCTTCTTCCAGAACAATATGTGCGTTCGTCCCGCCGATCCCGAACGAGCTGATCACTGCCCGCCGTGCTGTATCATTTGTCTTTTCCCAAGCAGTTGCTTTTGATGGAAAGAAGAACGGCAGCGTCTGCGCATTGATTTCTGGGTTCAGGCGGTTGAAATTGGGGTTTGGCGGCAGCGTTTTATGCTGTAACGCACAAATGGCCTTAATCACACCAGCGACACCTGCGGTCGAGTTCAAATGTCCAATGGTGCCCTTTATTGAGCCTAGGGCACAAGCAGGCTGACCATCTTTAGCAAATACCTGGGTCAGTGCCGCTGCCTCGATTGGATCACCAAGCGGCGTGGCGGTACCGTGCGCTTCGACCAGACCAATAGTCTTTGGTTCTATACCCGCCTCATCGAGGCAGGCGTTGATGACTTCTGCCTGCCCGAGCGCACTGGGAGCCGTGTAACTGACCTTTCGGTCACCGTCGTTGTTGATCGCGCTCGCCTTCAAAACCGCAAGGATCTGATCATGGTCCCGGATAGCTGCGCTTAACCGCTTTAAGACAATGACAGCTACACCGTCACCAGTCACTGTTCCAGATGCGGCCTCATCAAATGGACGACAGTAGCCATCCTTAGAGTGAATCATACCTTCAACGCGCCGATATCCTCGACGAACCGGCATTTCAATCGAAGACGCTCCGGCCAAGGCAACATCACAGTCAGACGACAGTATTGCTTGTGCGGCAACATGGATCGCAACCGCTGAGGTCGAACACGCCGTGTCGATTTGCATCGATGGTCCGGTCAATCCCAATGAATGGGAGATCAGCGCAGTGGGGGCCTGCAAGTTCAAGTTCGATGCTTCGTATAACTCCGTCGCACCATCAACCCCAGCCATCACTCCATTCAACCATATCGGGTTCGCCAAAATCCCAGCATAGAGGCCAACCCGCGTGCCGTGGTTAGTATCGCTCTGACCACTCGCTTCCAGAGCGTCCCAGCAAACTTGGTGCAACAAGCGAACTTGGGGGTCCATCAAATTTGCCTGACGCTCGGAATACCCAAAAAACGTCGGATCAAACTTATGGACATCGTCCAAAAGCCCTTTGATGGGAATATAGCTGTCGTCCAGAAGGTCTTGAGGGGCAACACCATGGGCAATAAGATCTTCGCAACTAAAGCGATGGAGTGCCGAGTTTCCCTTCTTCACCAACTCCCAAAGCTCATCAATATTGGTAGCACCGGGAAAGCGGCCAGCCATCCCAATAACCGCAAGATCATCTTGACGAAAATCTTTTTCATCATCGGGCTGAGTGCTTCTGATCTCCGATTTTCTCGTTGGCTTTGCGGGGCTTAATCCGTCAGCAGCCTCCAAGTGCCGCACCTGATCAGCAATGGTCACGTGGGTAAAAAGCTCCGCGACCGCAATCGAACGCCCCAATGCCTTTGACAACAAACTCTTCAAGCGGATGATGTGCAGCGATGTGCCACCTGCCTCGAAAAACGACGTCGTGTAAGGAATGTCGGTCTTGTCCAGTACTTTTTCCCATGCAGAACGCACAGCTATTTCTATAGCGTTTCGATCTGTTGATCTTTCTGACCCGATACCGCGTCCCTTCGGCGGCTCTGAGGATAAAGTGTTGGGACTGATCACTTTTTGCTGGTCATTGACATGTTCTTGCGCAAGTTTTGCTACCAACAAACGGTCGAGCTTCCCGTTTGAAAGCGTGGGGAGCTGCCTGACCTGAACCAGATGCTCAGGCACCGCCCACGTCGGCAAATGCTCAGCAAGCTTAGTGAGAACGATTGAGTTCGATAACTCTTGCTCAGTCCGGATTAGGCCAACAATGCGCTCAGTGTCTTGATGTTTAACGAGAACAACAGATGCCTCACAGATGGCCTCAATCGCCAGTAACCGTTGCTCAATCTCTGATAAGTCCAGACGATTGCCGCGGATCTTTACTTGGCTATCACCACGTCCATAATACAAAAGGGATCCATCAGTGCGCTCTCTGACGAGATCACCGGTAAGAAAGCGCTTTTTGCCTGGATTGAACGGATCATTAACAAAACGAGCCCGATCAAGTTCAGGGCGATTCAAATACCCTGCAGCAACACCAGTTCCCCCAGCGGCCAGGGCACCCAAAGCGCCTACCGGCAATAGGTTTTGGTCTAAGTCCAGAACTTGCAGACTTGTTCCATTGACGGCGTAACCAATTGGGACCGGCTCTTCCACAGGTAGGCTCAAAGGCGTACAAGTCGTGAAGATAGTGTTCTCAGTTGGACCATAGCCATTTAATATCTCTAAGTGCGGAAAAACCTCTAATGCTTGCCGGACATGGGACGTTGACAGCGCTTCTCCACCAATAATGACCTTCTTCATCGTCGCAAAAAACTGCGCGCCTGATGAGAGATGTGCATTAAACAGCGACGTAATGAACCAAGCTTGAGTTATGGATTCTTCTTTTACCCAGCGCGCCAGCAAGTCACTGTCCAAAAGATCGACCCATGAGGGCACAACCAGCTTGGCGCCTTGCGCAAGTGTCGACCACATCTCAAAAACCGAAACGTCAAACTCAAAAGCACTCGTCAGCAGGACACTTTCGCCTGGACTAGGTAGAAGCTCCTGCTGATCGAGCACCAATCGGGGCATAGCTCGATACTGCACAGCGATACCCTTTGGCTTCCCGGTCGACCCAGACGAGTAAATCACATAGGCCAAGTCATCTGGATTTGGTTTGTCCGGCTCCCAAGAGGCCACAGGCTCTTTGATATGCAAATCTTTAACCTGAACAAACGAGCAGGCCGCTTCCAACTCAAAGAGAGTGTGGTCTGAATTTGTAAGAACAAGTTTTGGCGTGCAATCTTCGAGGATCTCCAAGATACGCCCAGAGGGATAGTCACCAGAGATTGGAACATAAGCTGCCCCAACCCTATGTATCGCCATGAGGCAAAGGATAGTCTCGACGGAACGTTCCGTGAGAATTCCGACAAGATCACCCGGTCGCACTCCGTGCGCTGCCAAAGCCTGCGCCTTTTGTTCGACGTCTGCAATCATCGCCCGGTACGTCATCGACCTTTTTGCATCAACCAAGGCGATCTGATCTGGAGATCGCTCTGCTTGGCACCAGATCCGATCCAGTATCGAACAGAAAGTACGATCTTGAACCGCTGCATGGAATATAGATTGACGACGAGTAAGCTCTTCATCCGACAGGTTTTGCAAGCTTGCAAGTTGCGCTTTGGGGTCTGCAATCATCTGTTCTAACAAGCAAGACCACAGGTCAGCGAACGTCCTTGCTAATCCTTGCGAGCGCGCATCCCGAGTAGTTACCTCAAGCCGCAGTTTCCCATCCATTTCGAGCACTGTTGCCGTGACGGGAAACTCAGTTGTTTCATCTAACGACACGGCTTGAACTAGGTCCGATGAGCTACTAAGGAGCTCTGGGTCTAATGGATAATTTTCAACTACAAACAGCGAGTCGAAAACTCGTCCTCGCGCACCTGGATTGACTAATTTCGTGACATCCGCTAGCGAAGCCGATTGATGTTGCGAGCAATCTTGGATATGCGTCTGTGTCGCCAAAACTGCTTCATCAACCCGATCGGACCCCTCAAACGCGACCCGTATCGGCAGGGTGTTGATGAACATGCCAACCGTCTTATCTGAGTTGACGGTGGCAGCGCTCCGACCCGAAAAGACCGTACCGAACAATGCTTCAAAGCTATGCGTCCACCTTTGAACAAGAAGCCCCCAAGCAGTGTAGTACAATGCAGCTGGTGTCACCGACACAGTCGAACAGAAGCGGGTAATCTGAGAAATACAGTCGAGTTCTTTAGTGTGCTGTTCTTTAACTAAAGTAGCTTCACACGGTTCAGGCTGAGTGCCTGATGCCATAAGAAAAGAAGGTTCAGCAGATTGAAGGTTAGTCTTCCAAAACTCGCCATCATGTCGGATTGTGTCTTTGGACGGCAGGAGAGATTTCGGCGAGGTCTGCAGCCTTTCCGGAGTACACTCTAACCCTTTTGAGTAGTCCTCAAAGACCTCCTTCAAGCAAATAGCAAGGCTCCAGCCATCAAGAAGGATGTGGTGCCATGATAGTGCAAGCGCCGCACTCTTCTTTCCTTGCACTAGGCAAATCTGGATAGGTGCACGCGCGACATCATTGCTGCTTCTGCTCTTGTCCAGCCATCCTTGAAGCGCGTTTTCCAGATCACAGTTTTTTTTGCCAGACACATCAATGATCCTGAAAGGTGCAGTACCATCTGGCTTTAAGATCATTTGTACAGGACGGCTCAATCCTTCCCAATGGAAGCGTGCACGAAGCCCGGCATGCCTATCGAATAAGGCTGTGAGGACATTGCGGAGCCGATCCACATTTATGGGATGTTTTAAGCGTACAACCGCTTCTTCCAGATAAGCATCGTCATCTGGATATTCGATCGTCCGCAAGAGCAAGGCTTCCTGTAAGGACGACAGAGGGAGAATATCATCGATGTTTGAAGTCAAGGGAAATGGCCTTGGAAAAGTAAAAAAGTAAAACTCAACACATGCTCACAACTCACCGCGCAGTGGCGCTGTCAGTCATGAAACGCCTATCTGATACGGCGCAAAAACTTTCATGAATCTGAGAGCAAATCTGAGCGTTTTTTTTTGAATCTTTTGATCGTCAGCAAAGCTGTCAGCTAGCTTTCCAGTTACAATTTTTGCTTGAGATCTGGCCTCTCCAATACCTGCAATCTCGCTTATTTGAACCAGACGGGAATTACTCAAAGTACTAGATGACATTTTTACACCTATAAATTGTACAATTCACTTTTTTATATTCATTGAAGTATGAATTACATTCAAAACAAGTATTATATATGAGTCAATATAGCTTTAGATGAATTATTTTACATCTTTCCATTATAATGCTTATCATAATTTGAAAATATTGAGTACTTTAGCTAATTTATGCCCTGACATTTTATTTTTATATTCGAATCATCTTCAATGAAACGATCTTACTCTGGGTGCGTAGTAGATTATTTTCTTGCATCATTTGTTTTGTAGAATTTTCTTTCAAGTCCCAACTGGACCAAATATGCATGTGTGGGCGCCCAGGAGATGTCAGCAGTTCATCGTCAGAATGAGTGAAAGAAGTCCAATTCCTACTGCGCATCCTGCAAACAATGGCGCAGACCTAAAGCCAGATGAGCGTTGCGACTGAAAGCAAATGCGTTTCGGCCAACATGTAACTCTATTTTATGGCAGATATCTCATATCAGCTGGGTTGCACTGCTAGAGGTGCTTGTCAGTATGAAAGCTCGTTACTCTCCCACAACTGATCTATCTACGAAATCTGGCTTAGCAGTCACCATAACTAGCAACTTCGTTTATCCCCTTTGTCGAACTTGTTCGGCCTTGATGTACGACAAATGACTTGCCGCTCCCCCCTTAAAGTTACTAACGTATAGGAAGCTTTGATTGCATCCATTGAAGGTGGGAAATGTCTGTACCTGTAACTCAAACTGCAAATCAAAAACTGCGAGATCTTATTGATGCCGGTGTTCTGGAACCTGATCGCTTAATGGCAGAAATGGCATTGGCTGATCGACAAGATCCGCTGCAATGGCGCGGATCCTTCCAACATCGCGTTATAAATCCTATTGCCAGGCTCTTGGGGCGCAACGTGGGCAGCATCGAGGGCGCTAAAGATCGGGAACGCTGGCGGAAGGTTAAAAACTTCGTCCATGACAACCCCGGAACGACCAACTGGCCAGGATTTGATAAGTTCCAGCATTTCATTGTCGGAGCAGAAATCACGGCATTAACCCAGGGCTTGTTTAGCCGGCAGGCTGGATTGGCAGCTGGAGTTGCAGGAGAGGCTTATGACCAGGTCAAGCGGTACTCCAATATATTTCTTGACAGTATAAGCGCTGGTGGACACCTCAAGCCGCATCAGGTCGGTTTTGACCCCGTCGATGCGGAGTTCACGATGCAAGGTGCTGCCTTCGCCCAGATCTCATCTAAAATGCCGGAAAAGGGAATGGGCTCATTCACCGGGGCACTCGACCGGTTCGGAGTTTCAACATTCTTCGAACAGCAAACAAGCCAACAAAACCCAACTCTTGCCCAGAATGTGTTTGAGAGCATAGCCGACTGGTTCGACTATACTGAACGATATGCCAGCATGGAGCTTCCCACTGAACTGCTTGATCAGTGGGAGCAGAACGCTGCCGAAATGAAACGCCGCCATGGTCAAGCCACCTTAGGGATCAACATTTCCGGAGAGAGCGCGATCGATGCTAACAGCGTCACGTTCTCGAACGAGCAGGTCGAACACTGGTCCTTATTTGATGAGGGCACTCAGTTAGAGTTCGATCTGACCGACCTTGATTGGGGGCACGAAAGCGACCTGGCCAATGGCAAACTGGGCCAGACCTTGGGCGCTGAACTGTCAGCTAAGCTCTCCCGCGATGAAGTTTTCAAAATTCGAAACACCGCAATTCAAGAACAGCATTCCTTCTTCCGTGGGCTCAGCAATATCTTTGACGCTTTTGGCATGCAATCGGAAGCAACTGCCAAGATGTTTCAGGCCATTGAGTTGATTGGCATGATCCGCTCGACAACTATCGCCCTTCAATTCTCTCAAATCGGCGCGATGTCTGCGTTTGCTGCCTATACAAGCGTACTTTCGGCCGCGGCTTCACTTTTTTCTTCAAGCAAGCCTGACCCAGTTGCCAAGGCACTCGAACAAATCATGAAGTCTTTAAGCGAAGTCTATGGCGAAGTTCGAAAAATCCGCCGGGAAATGCATCAACGCTTCGACCGCCTGGACGATCATCTCACAGACATCTCCATCCAGCTTGGCCTACTTCAACGACAAACTGCCATTTCCGCCACACAGCAGCGCAGGATCCTGCGACGGGTCGAGGAAATTCTGAGACGAGATTTACGCAACATCCTCGAGGGCCAGCGGGCTATACGGCGCGATATTATCAATCTCGCCGAGGGCAGCGTTCTTGGTGAAGTTGATAAGTTGATCATCGAACGTCAAAGAGATGGCGCAGACGATTACGACGCCAATACATATCGCGAACGCGGACCACGAAACCTATTGCCTTGGATCAATAGAAATGGACGCATCGTTAGTCGTTTCTACCTTGAACAGGATCGCAGCACACCAACAAACGCGGTTTCGCTAGCAGCCAGCACAAACTATCGTGGACGTGATCATTGGCCGGACGGACGCCCGCTAAATCCTAGCTTTGTAAGTTTTTTTACATTGGATGCTACCGATACGGTAACACCAACAATCCTTGCGCCAGAAGTATTCCAGATGTGCGCTTTATCGTATCGCAACCTTGTCTTGCTTTTCCCTGAGTTTCACTATCCCCTGCCCGGTGCAGCCTCCAGCGCAGTGAATACCGAAGCCGACCTTATCGAATTGATCGGTAACGGAAGAGAGATCATTCGCTACCGAACAGCGATCTTTGATCTTCGCTACAACTTGGGACAAGCTGAAGTCGACGTAGATTACGCCATTGCTCTCTTTGATATTTTGCTGCGCATCTCGAACGAAATCCGGTCAGAAATCACACGGCTGCATATGCATATCGTCACTGAACGAAGTGGGGAAATGAATGGATTTGATCCCTTCCTTCTTGGTCCAGTTAGCGAGATAGCCTTGCCGGGCAAACCGGCTGACAATAGTTCTCGCGATGCAACGTTAGCGCTATATGGTGCAACCGCACCTTTGGAACCGTTGCGCGACGCCATCAGGGGTGTTGCTGGGTCTGGAAAAACGGAATACAAGCAAGCGTTCTCATCGGTCCAACATCACTTTGAGGCTCCAGATCGCCAGACGAAAGTTGACACAGTGCGCAACGCCGCACAGCTCCCTGTCCTTCAACTCCAGCGCTTACATCAAAGGTTGAGCGAGTTCCAAGCAATGCCAACCGGCTACGATGGCCCGCGTCCGCAATATATCCAGATCCCCATCGCATGGTTTGAACGTCTTCCAACAACTTACGTACTGATGCTACTCTCAGGTCAACTGACCTTGCAGGCCGAATACGATCCTTCGCAGTTGAAAGAGCATTGGTATGAGCCTGACTTCCCAGTTCAATGGGGCAATGTAAAGTACCACGCACGGATAGAAAGGAATAGCTGGACTCTTCCCAATGGCCCAGTAAGCAGAGCATGGAATGGCGAGTACATGCGTAATGGTAGATCAATAAACAGCCGTTGGGCCAAACAAGAATTAAGCGGAACCATAGCCATCAAACTTGTCCTTACCAACCTTGAGGGGGCAACGGTTCTATCATCCGCACTTTCTTTCGCCCTAGCTAGGCAAGAGTTCAAGATTGAGGCCGACTACCTTAGCGGAACAATCAACCATCACTATGATCGTGATGTGCCGCGACTTGCGGGTTTATTTGCGGAAAAAGTCACTAAGCATCTGGAAAACACATCGATAGAAGACTTCCGACAAATGATTGAAGTAACGCCTGACAGCATCAATCATGACTCTGCCTATCAATCCAAACGAAACGCTCTGATCAGTGACTTAGCCGAGGAAATCATCAACAGCCCTGAAATCGAAGATCTTCTGGATGAAGCCGATAGCATCTTTCACATGATAGATGATGGCCTTCTGCCGTTCATCGATCCTATGGATCCTGATGGTGCGTCTCTCATTCAAACCTATCTTGAGGCGCGCGGGCGGTTTACCAAGAAAGGCCTTAGGAATACGCTCTTGTCATTGAACGCTAGCATCAAAAATGGCGAGGGTCCGGTAGATGACATGTACAAGGACGTATTCCAATATGGCCTTGGTGGTGGTGCAATGGATGAAGTCGGTGCAGCTGCCTGGCAAGCGATAGCCGCACCTTTAGCAGCTCTTTCGTCAGTGCGTGGCGAAGGAACATCTGTAGAAATGTACAACGATGAAACTTTCGAAACCATCCAGATGCTTGAGGAACTCCGTCAATTGAACAAGGCGATGATCGCACGGGCTAACATCCAAAGCTGACGTCGCTTTGCTCCTTGTAGGAGAGGAAAAAAGTCTCAGGAATCCTGAGACTTTTCGAGCCTATTAACGGACGTTAGCCGGAGCGCAATCGTTCGCAGATGCTGTAAAACTGCTGGCTAATCTTTGTTGCCATTCGGCTTATTATGGATCAGCTTCAGCCTGAGCGAGACATTAACATAGGACTGATCTGATCAGCTTGACACTGATGGCCACTTCTTTCTCATTCTTTGCTGTGTGGCTCAATTATTTCAAGCTGCCGAATTAACTGTCGATTTAGCTCTTCACTGTCCGTCGTCAAAGATAGTTGGACAAAATTGGCTTTCGATTAGTGGAGTGTCTGGCCCAATTGCGTGTTGATGTTAAGCGGCTTGTGCGTGGTAGCGCAAGCGTCGGTTTTGAATAGTTCTGCGTTTAATCATTTGCCTGTGTTGCTGGATCTTTTTATCCCTCCCGCAATAGGCGTCGGCTGGCGTCACATTGCCAATGCTCTCGTGATAGCGGTGATTGTTGTAGTAATCGACAAAGTGGCCGATCTGTGCTTCCAAGTCCTCTGACATGTAATAGTTTTCGAGCAGAATGCGGTTCTTCATGGTCTGGTGCCAGCGCTCGATCTTACCTTGGGTTTGCGGATGATACGGCGCTCCGCGCACATGCTTCATGCCCTTTGTCTCCAGCCAATCGGCCAAATCCGACGACACGTAAGAGCTGCCATTGTCAGAAAGTAGGCGTGGACGATGCAGCACGGTGGGTTGTTCACAGCCCGAGGCATCGAGTGCCAGTTGAAGGGTGTCGGTGACATCCTTGGCTTTCATCGTGGTGCACAGCTTCCAGGCAATGATGTAGCGGGAATAGTCGTCGAGCACGGTTGAGAGATAAAACCAACCCCAGCCGATGATCTTGAAATAGGTAAAATCAGTTTGCCACTGCAGGTTCGGTGCTGTGGTCTTATCCTTGAACTCATCAGCAGCCTTGATGACCACATAGGCTGGAGATGTAATCAGGTCCTGCGCCTTCAGCAGCCTGTAAACAGAAGCCTCTGAAACAAAATAGCCTTTCGTGTCTATAAAGTGAACCGCGAGCTCTCGTGGTGATAGATCTGGTTCTTCTAGCGCCAGTTCAATAATCTGCTCTCTGATCTCATCGGGAATACGGTTCCATACTTTTGAGGGACGTGAAACCCGATCCTCCAGCGCGTCAACACCGCCTTCCAGATAGCGATCATACCAAGTGTAGAACGTAGAGCGCGGAATGCCTAGAAGCTCCAAGGTGCGTTTGATTGGTTGATGAGATCCTTCAACCAGCCGGATAATCTCCAGCTTCTCGTGAGCGGGGTACCTCATTCGTCGTCTCCCCCATCCTCGAGAACGCTTTTTTTAAGAAGCCGCAGTTCCAGAGCCTGCTCGGCGACAACTTCCTTAAGGTCTTGCGCCGGATATCTTTAACCGCCTTCTCAGCTGCAGCGCTGGCGGTCCGTGTGTTGTGCCCCATTGTTCACTCCTAATCTCATGATCATGAGCCAAAACACTCCCTTATTCAAATTAACCGATCTGTCCATAAGGCTTCGATGGGGAACAGTCTCTGATCTCAAACCAATTCAGATGCCGAATATGGATATGGAAGAGCTGTTTGAGGCCCGTAAAAGCTTTAGTGAAGAGCAATGGATCGATGTTCTGCTGCGCTCCACTGGGATGGAGCCATCCAATTTCGAAGAGCGAGCCAAATGGCACCTGCTTGCCCGTCTAATTCCGTTCGTTGAAAACAACTATAATGTTTGCGAACTCGGACCTCGTGGTACCGGCAAGAGCCACGTTTACAAGGAATGCAGTCCCAACAGTATTTTGATTTCGGGCGGTCAAACTACAGTTGCCAACCTGTTTTATAACCTTGGTAGTCGCACCGTTGGTCTGGTAGGCATGTGGGATATTGTTGCTTTTGACGAGGTTGCCGGCATTACCTTCAAAGACAAAGACGGCATCCAGATCATGAAGGATTTCATGGCTTCAGGCTCGTTTGCCCGCGGGCGTGATGCCATAACCGCCTCCGCTTCCATGGTGTTTGTTGGCAATATTAATCAGCCTGTCGATACCATGGTTAAAACGAGTCACCTGCTCGCTCCGTTTCCTGAAGTGATGATTGATTCAGCCTTTTTCGACCGCTTCCATGCATATATTCCCGGCTGGGAAGTGCCGAAAATGCGGCCGGAGTTCTTCACCAATCAATATGGCCTTATCACCGACTACCTAGCCGAATATATGCGCGAGATGCGCAAACAGAATTTCAGCGATGCCATTGACCGGTTCTTTAAGCTCGGCCGTGATTTGAACCAGCGTGATACTATTGCCGTAAAACGCACCACATCAGGTCTGTTGAAGCTGCTTCACCCCCACGGGGCCTATGACAAGGAAGCGGTGGCAAAATGTCTTGAATATGCTTTGGAAGCACGTCGACGCATCAAAGAACAGCTGAAAAAAATCGGTGGCATGGAATTCTATGACGTTCATTTTTCCTATATCGACCAGGAAAGCTTGGAAGAGAAGTTTATCGGCATTCCTGAACAAGGCGGCGATAAGCTGATTTCTGCTGAACAAATGAACCCTGGCGTACTTCATACCATCTCCAGAGGCAGCGGCGGTCATTTGGAACTGTTTCGTTTGGAAACCCAAACAACCGCCGGTAATGGCAAATTGACAACATCAGGTTTTGGTTCCAATTCTGCCGCCAAAGAATCTTTAAAGATCGCGTTTGATTATTTTAAAGCCAACGCTCATCGGGTTAGCGCCAATATCAGAGCGGGCGAAAGTGATTTCCATCTCCATAATGTGGAAATGCACAATACCGGCGCAAGCAAGGTTATGACCTTGGCCGGTTTTGTTGCGCTTTGTTCTGGCGTACTGCAAAAGCCCGTCCAGGCACAAATGGTTGTCTTGGGTGATATGAGCCTTGGTGGTAGCATTGTGCCCGTTGAGAACCTATCAGAGTGTCTACAGGTAGCCTTTGACAGCGGTGCGAAACGCATATTGTTGCCTATGGCCTCGGTGGTAGATATTCCTTCAATCCCGGGTGAGCTCTTTGCCAAGTTCCAAACCAGCTTTTACGCCGATCCCACGGATGCGGTGTTTAAGGCGCTGGGTGTTGAGTAGCGTGGGCTTTTAAGCCCGGGTTTGAGAACCTATTAGGGTGCTTTCACATTAACCTGACGATGAACGCAAAAGCCTGCAGTAGACATATTTCAGGCCGGAGTTTGGGTTACGCGTTTCCATTGGACAAAAGCGTTGATGCGGTGAAGGTGGGTGTTGATCACGGAGCGTTGGTTGCGAGATGGAACGAAGAAATTCCGACAGCGGCGAATGGTTTTATACGAGACCATAATGCCGCGCTTCAGCAGCATTTCTTCCACCTCTCGCAGGCTGAGAGAGAAACGGTAATCCCCCAGTTAATTGATCGAGTTAAAATTAGAGATGTTGTTGCCTCATATTGAGGACTCACTATTGAAGAAATCTCGTTTCAGAGATTGCGCAACACTTTACCTAGGCTGTACTCAACCCTTGATGGAAACGTCCGAAGGCCCGCTCATGGCCCTCGACACTAGCAACGGCCTCTCACTTACCTGAGTTCTCGCACTTGCAGCGAACTTCCGCTTTCCGCACTAAGCAACAAGCTGAAAGAGATTGACCTGTAGTTGAGAAGCAGCGCTGACTAGAAGCACCTAGATCTGGGTTGAATGGCCGGTATTGGTCAAACAAGTCTTGCTGAGCAGATGACGGAATTACATCTGGTAATTCCGTCATCTGCTCGAGCACTTCCAGTGGAGGTGTTACTCCCTGTCGTATCTGCATAACGGAGAATGCATTGTTTACGCGGTGCCGCTTTACTGAAGTTATTCAGGGTAAATGACGGTAACTCTTTGTACCC
>NZ_LMCG01000070.1:0-17286 GCF_001623065.1 Pseudovibrio sp. Ad46
ATGCCGTCGAGCGTTTCAAGCCCCCTTGTCACACATCAGTTAGAGTCCCATCAATCCATGAAGAGCTCGTTGCAGCCTTAAACAATACCATCAGGTTTCGCGTATGCAGCAAGTCGCTTGATGACCAATAGCTGACATTCGCCTCGGTACAGAGCTCACCCTATTTTTCGGGCTTGCTATTTCTAGTTGTTGCTATGAAACGCTGTATGAAGACGATTAAGTAACTCCCCAATATCTTCTTAAGCAAGGCCAATTCTCTATTGTCTGCTGCGAATGTTTGGCCTTGCTGGACGTTTGAAAATGGTGAGGATCGGCTACGATGTAACTTGGACCATTGTCTTCTAACAAAATTACCAGATCATAAGAGAAATAAGAACTTACAATACTTGTGGCAGCCATGGGCATTGCAACATATTTAGCTACACACCGTTAGAGCCGTTGAGATACAGTTGTTGTAAGGACCCTATTAGATGTTCTGTGGATGGTACGGTTACTAATTGGCTTCACCGTTCGGCTCACAGCAAATGCACCGAAGGTCTTGTCTTACTAAGTGTAGGTTTCCGGTAAAAATACTGGGTCAGAGAAGATAGAATCTGACCCAAATGTACTGGGTTTTAGCCTTGAAAAGCAGGCAACACGACTATTGTGGATGCATTGGGGTCGGTCACTGAGTGACGGATTTTCTTGTATGGTTGATATTCTGGATCATTGTACCAGGCATCAAAGACAGCACGGCTGGCAAACTTCAGAATTAAGGTGTTCTCTTTCTGGTAGGTCCCTTCAATGACATCGGGATGCTGAGAAACAGCAATCCGCTCGACACCATGACGGGCGCTAATCGATCCTAGATGGGCTGAGTAGTCATTGAAGTAGCGGTCAACATCATGAATGCTCAGTTGAACAATGGCGTAGACAGCTGTGTTTTCTTCTTCCTGTGTCATCTGGTAACTCCTCGGATTAAAGGGGATGGAACAAACTCTTCAACGGGTGGATTTAAGTGCACTCATCACCACAATTGTCAGACCAACGCCGACGGTAGCGAGGCCGCCCCATTGAATGACTGATGGTGTTTCTCCGGTAAGGGGAACTCCGATAATCAACGCAAAAACAGGAACTAAAGCAGGAAACATAGCAGCCTGAGCCGCACCCAATATCTGAACCGACTTAGCAAATGCAATCATAGCCACAACACCAGACAGAACACCTTGCACAATGAGCTGGGTCACCAGAATGTGTACTGACTGCGCAGTGAAAACATCAACACCACGAGAGCTGAGATAGATTGGCCCAACAGTCAAAAGTCCTGCGATTGAAACAACTGTAGTCACGTCAAGCGCGTTTAGTTTCCAGTGCTGCTGCAACACACTAAAGCCAGCCCAAAGCATTCCTGCGACAATGAAAAATGTATCACCAATGAAAATCTCAAGAGAACTGGTCATGGCAGCCGGACCAGCAATGAGAGCAAGACCAATAAGTTTTATCAGCGTCCCAAATATGCGCTGTAGGCCAAGTTGTTCACTCAGAAAAATACGAGCAAGCAAAAACCCGCCAAGCATCATAGAGGCCGGCACAATAACGGCACCGTGCGTCAATGGCGCATAAATATAGCCGCCTACACCGAGCAACACGAAGGGAGGTCCTAACAGGACAGACACAACAGCTGCTTGTAAGAGGGAGATGCGCTTGAGGGGATTACGTCGCACGATCAAAAGAAACAGCAGCACGAGAGGACCTGCTACAATATAACGGAGAAATGCGATATCAAACCCATCAAGGCCTGCGGTGACGCCGACACGCGAGAGTGAGAGATACGCACCCCAGATTAGACTGGCGGTAAGCCCGGCAATTATCCCTGGACCGAGACTTGGGACTTTCTTAACGGGGCATTCCAATAAAACGCTTTTCATTTCCGTTTTAGTGGCCTGAACATGAAACATTTTGTTTCTCCTTCGCAACCGGTCTACTTGTCGACCAATATGTTGAGCAGGACCAAAGCGGATCAGACGGCGTATCGGTTTATCCCGGAAGATGCTGAGATTTACGTCGCTAACACGACAGACTAGAAATCAAGGCGATCTCATAGTGCGACGTCCCTCGCAGAAGCAACCCATCGACAAAATAGCAGGATGTCTGAGAGGGCAACGCCACCACCTTCTTAACTGTGAGAGTATCTGCGGGGAGCAGTGTTCACTGGAGTTCTCAGGATTGATTAGGATAACCGGGCCGTGACAGGCCCAATTTGCCGACTTATGTTTTTGTTGTTCGCTGTGGTCCTGAATGGATCGGTTAAGGAATATATGGCAGTACTGGCACGCGTGATAAATCGGTTATCCGGTCAACGCACTATTGCTCAGGAGCAACAATGAAAGAGCTTGATGGGTTGATGGAGTTTTGCGCTGTCGTTGAAAACGGTGGTTTCAAAAGAGCTGCAGAGTCTCTTGATGTATCGACATCATTCATTAGCCGCCGAGTTTCCAATCTCGAAAATCGCTTAGGGGTGCTATTGCTGCACCGGACGACGCGTAGCGTGAATCTAACAGATATCGGGGAGCAATATTACCTGCGTTCAAAAGCGATATTGGCAGATATACACGCACTATCAGCTGACTTAGCTGAACAGCAAAACCTGGTAAAGGGGCGTATCCGAGTAGCCGCTGGGGGAATATTTGGCGAGACTTGGGTGGCCAGTGCTCTTGTTGATTTTGCCAGATCGCACCCTGAGGTTGAACTTGACCTTGAAATAAGTGACCGGCCTGTAGACTTGGCCAGAGAAAAGTTTGACCTGGCTATTCGTCATGGAATGCCATCAGACCCTGATTTGACAGTTAGCAGGATAGGAAGCCGACGGATGATGGTTTGTGCGTCTCCAGATTATCTGAGAGAGTATGGTGAGCCAAACGAGCCGGAGGATCTGGTATCTCATTCTTGCTTAATAACACCGGGCTTGCGCTGGCTCTTTGCCAGGAATGACGACACATTTGAAGTCCGGGTTTCCGGTCGTTGGGCCAGCAATAATGGGCGAGCGCTAATGATTGCTGCATGTGCAGGTTTAGGATTCACGAGGCTCGCTGAAGGGTATCTGACCAGCGCATTAAAGTCGGGTGCTTTGGTTGCCGTCCTCAAGCCCTATGAGATATCACCCCAGGAGACCCTCTTGGTATATCCATCTCGTGCATTCCTTCCCTTCCGGGTACGCTCGCTCGTGGAACATTTGAAGAAATACTGAAGTCAAACAGCCCCTTCCAGTTGCCCTTCATGAAGCTCATTTATTAAGCAGTCGTTTGAACCCACCGCATTCAAAAGCAATACAATGCTCCAGCAACTCAGCCCCCCCTGAGATTGTTGCTCCTGAGCAATAGTGCGTTGACCGAACAACCAGTTTATCACGCACGTCAGTACTGCCATATTTCCCTCATCTGATCTATTGAGGACCAAAGCACACTAAATAACATTTGTCCGAAGGCTCAGGTTCGCACTGTCCAACAAACGTTGTCACTACTGGAAAATATGACTTGATAAGCAGATCGCGAGTAATCGCTTTGCCCTCTTTCAGGCAATGGTGAAACGATCATCGGCTTGATCAATCTCGTGTCTTTCTCATCTTCATGTCTTGAATTGAGTCACAAGATAGCCCCGTTTTCCAGTCTTTAGTCATGCAGTGTTTGACTTGACCGATCATAATTCAACCAAGTAGAGGAAACATCTACAATGTCTTTACATGAAAAAATTGCGACCTTAAAAGCTCAAGTCGAAAAAAAACTGCCTCAGAAGACTCGCGATGTCATGGACCGAGCTACTGCAGATCTGGCAGCATCAGGCATTTTGAATGGCACTATTAAAGTTGGCGATACGCTTCCTGGTTTCACCTTGCCCAATCAGAATGGCACACCAGTCAACTCTAACGAGTTGCTTAAGAACGGTCCACTGGTGATCAGTGTTTTCCGAGGAGCGTGGTGCCCTTATTGCATGTTAGAGCTTGAAGCTCTGGAAGAAGTTTCACAGCAGTTCCAAGAAGCTGGTGCGAACATATTGATTATTTCGCCACAAACTCAAGCAGCTTCGCTCAAAACCAAAACCGAGAAAGGTCTATCTTACGATATCATTTCGGATCTTGGTAGTCTTTATACCAGCAAGCTCGGTCTCGTTTTCTCTCTACCTGAGGATCTGCGCAAGGTTTATAAAGGGATCGGTATCGACCTACCAAGTTTTAACGGAGATGAAAGTTGGGAACTCCCTATGCCGGCGCGCCTGATTATTAGCCAAACAGGCAAAGTCATGAACGCTGACATTAGTCCGGACTACACCAAACGTCCTGAACCAACAGACACTCTTCGGGAACTTCTTGATATGGCGAAGCAAGATCTGACCAACGCGTAGCCTGAAAGCGATTGGCGGCACGCGATGGCAGCACGTGCCGCCACGTCTCACAGGATTGATAGCAGAATCTCCTGCTTGCTTAGTCACAACGCTGTGAGGGCTTGAAAAGTCGATTATTTGCGATTGAATTGCTGATCTGGCAGCATACATAGGATTGATCAGTGTTGCTCTGGATTTCAGGGTATTTTAGTGACCTACTGAAAGGTATACTTGTATGAACACAATCACGGTGCCTAAATCTCCTTTGATCTGGTCTCTCTTTAGCTTGCGCCTGAGTATATCTATTGTGTTTGTCCTTTGGACACTAAATAAATTCCTTAGCCCTGACTCGACGGCGAAGACTTTCGAAGCTTTCTATGGCTTTTCAGCTATGAGCGAGGCTCTCTCGTTTGCACTCGGCGGAATACAAGCACTCATCGTCATCTGCTTTCTTGTTGGGTTTAAGAAACGTCTTTCGATAGGCGCCATTTTGATCATGCATATCATATCGACTCTTGTCTCTTTCGAGCGATATCTCGATCCGTTCACAAGCCCCAACCTCCTATTCTTCGCAGGATGGCCCATGTTAGCCGGTCTCCTCACTCTCTATCTTCTACGAGATTACGATACCAAGTTCTCAATAGAGTGCGGCGTTAAGACGTAAATCAACGATGACGGTGCTGTTCGATTACAGGGGTGTAAGTTCGACATTCTTACGAATAGTTTGCTCCCAATGAGGAGGCAATCATCTCTTCAAGATCGTTTCCACTGATGGTAGTAATCCGTGAATGGCAGCTCTTGGCCCTCGACGCTAGCCGCCACCTCTCACTGATCAGAGTTTTCTGCGTTGCAGCGAAGGGCAGCAATGTCCGCTAAGCCCTCGTCAGTATGATACTATATTCCTCAGTATGAATCTTTATTACTGAGTATGATACTTTATTACTCTCCTACAATAATACCGGCGGCTTCAGTATGCAACTTTATTACTTAGTATGATACTTTATTACTCTCCCACAAAAAACCAATAGTTTTTCTGAGCAACTATTCAACCGTAACGGATTTCGCCAGGTTACGTGGCTGGTCCACGTCTGTGCCCATGAAGACAGCGGTGTGGTAGGACAGCATTTGCAGTGGCAGAGCGTAGATGAGTGGTGCAACGATTTCAGGAAGTTCTGGCAGAATGATCATCTGGTCAGCAGCAACACCTGCTGCCTCAGCACCTTTTTCATCTGTGAACAATGCAATCTCGCCGCCACGAGCTGCCACTTCCTGCATGTTGGAAACAGTCTTCCCGTAAACACCATCGAATGGCGCGACAACCAAAACCGGCATATTCTCGTCAATCAGCGCAATCGGGCCGTGCTTTAGCTCGCCTGCTGCATAGCCTTCTGCATGAATGTAGGAAAGCTCTTTCAGCTTCAAAGCCCCTTCCAGTGCCAACGGAAAGCTCGTACCGCGTCCAAGGAAGAGCGCATGATGCTTCTTGGACATCCACGGTGCCAGCTTTTCGATCTGAGGCTCCAGTTTTAACGCCTGCATCGCGTGTGCAGGCAGCTCGGAAAGAGCACCAACCAGCTCTTTTTCCTGATCTTCACTCAAGTTTCCACGCTGACGGCCAGCAAGAACGGCAAGGCTGGCAAGCACAGCAAGCTGACAGGTGAAGGCTTTCGTAGACGCAACGCCAATTTCCGGCCCAGCAAAGATCGGGAACACCAGATCGGATTCACGCGCAATCGTGCTCTCAGGCACGTTAACCACTGCGCCGATGGTCATACCCTGCTCTTTACAGTAGCGCAGCGATGCAAGGGTATCTGCCGTTTCACCAGACTGAGAAATGAACAGAGCCAGATCACCTTCGCCCAGAGGCATTTCGCGATAACGGAACTCCGAAGCAATATCGATGTCTACCGGAAGGCGAGCATACTTCTCAAACCAATACTTTGCTGTCAGACCAGCGTAATACGCAGTACCGCATGCGGAAATCACAAGCCGATTGATCTTGGAGAAATCAAAATCATTCCCCTCAGGCAGAGTGACCTTACCCTCATTGAATTTCAGGTACTGCGAAATTGCATGACCTAACACTTCTGGTTGCTCATGGATTTCTTTTGCCATGAAGTGCCGGTAGTTGCCCTTGTCCATCATGGTAGAACTCACACTGGATGTGTGAACAGCCCGCTCGGCAGCAACATTGTTGTCATCAAAGATCTGTGCACCAGCGCGTGTCACGACAACCCAGTCACCCTCTTCTAGGTAACTAATGCGATCAGTGAAAGGAGACAGCGCAATTGCGTCAGAGCCGAGGAACATTTCGCCCTCACCATACCCAACAGCAAGCGGCGAGCCACGGCGTGCGCCAATCATCAGATCATCCTGATCAGCAAACAAAATTGCGAGCGAAAAAGCACCTTTCAGGCGGCCAAGAACGGCAGCAACAGCATCCTGCGGAGACTTACCGCTTTTCACTTCCAGTGAAATGAGATGCGCAACAACTTCAGAATCCGTTTCAGTGGAAAGCTTCACTCCCGCCCTGCGCACCTCTTCGCGCAACTCGAGGAAGTTCTCGATAATACCGTTGTGAACCACCATCACACCATCAGAAGCGTGTGGATGCGCATTCTCAACAGTCGGAGCACCATGCGTCGCCCAACGGGTGTGGCCAATGCCACTCACGCCGCCAAGAGGGTTGCCTTCCAGCACAGCTTCCAGATTGCGCAGTTTCCCTTTCGCACGACGGCGAACCAACTCACCATTTTGGACAGTTGCAATACCAGCAGAGTCATATCCGCGATACTCAAGCCGTTTCAGCGCATCTACCAGCAATGGTGCAACAGGTGTCTGCCCCAAAATTCCGACAATACCGCACATATATGTTCTCCTTGGATTCCCACCTCGCAACTGGTGCGAGCATCAACTTTAGGCCAAGTCTTTAGCCCGATGCTTCTATGCGAGGGAAATCAATCCGTGTTTCGTTTCGTTACAGCTTGAGGATAATTGAGTAAGCACACCGCCAACCTCAGCAATGTGCATCAATATTACTCAGCCCTTTCTTGAAGCTTTAGCCGCGGCAAGCTTTTCACGCATTACAGCAGCACGACCTTCTTTGTTGACCTGCTGGCCTCGGCCAATCGCCAATGCGTCCGCTGGCACATCAGAGGTCACCACAGATCCGGCAGCAACAAAGGCGCCATCCCCCAGCTTAACCGGGGCAACAAGCACGCTGTCTGAGCCAACAAAACTGCCTGCTCCGATATCTGTGTGATGTTTCAAATAGCCATCATAATTACAGGTGATTGTACCCGCTCCAATGTTGGACTTCGCACCGATGCGCGCATCACCGATGTAGGAGAGATGATTGACCTTTGCGCCAGCCTCAACCTTTGCGTTCTTGATCTCGACAAAGTTGCCAATATGAGCCCCCTCGCCAATCTCAGCACCAGGACGCAGCCGGGCATAAGGACCAACAGTCGCATCAGCACTCACACGCGCATTCTCCAGATGAGAAAACGCACGGATACGAGCTCCGCCATCAACATGTACACCCGGGCCAAACACCACATTCGGCTCCACAATGACATCCGGCTCAATCTCGGTATCAAATGAGAAGTAGACGGTCTCTGGTGCGCGCAATGTCACTCCGTTTTCCATGAAAGTTTCGCGTTGGACCTGCTGGAACACAGCTTCACAGGAGGCAAGTTGAGCCCGGTTATTAATGCCCTGAACTTCTTTTTCATCACCAAGTTCAGAAACAACCTTCATCCCTTTGTTGCGCGCAACCTCAACGGCATCCGTCAGATAATATTCACCCTTGGCGTTGTCGTTTTTGATTTCAGCAATCAAATCAGGCAGAGCGTTGCCCTTGAACGCCATGATACCCGCATTGCAAAGAGTGACTCTGCGTTCCTCATCTGTTGCTTCTTTTTCCTCACGGATAGCAACAAGCCCACCATCGCTTTCAAGCAAGCGACCATAACCGAATGGGTTCTCAGCTTCAAAGCCTAGAACAACAACATCCGCCCCGCCAGACAAGCGCTCGCGCAAACGGTGCAGCGTGTCAGCCTTCACAAGCGGAGTATCTCCGAAAAGAACAAGAACATGATCAGAGGCGTCGTTATAAGCCTCCTCGGCAGCTTTCACAGCATGCGCAGTGCCCAGTCGGTCAACCTGAACATGGCAGGTCGCATGTGGAGCGCGCAGGGCGACATGCTCTTCCAGCTTCGCCATCTCAGGGCCAACCACAACAGCGACTTTATCAGCACCAGCATGCATAACGGAATTCAGGACGTGTCCGACAAGTGGCAATCCGCCAATTTCGTGCATCACCTTTGGCAAGGCCGAACGCATACGCGTTCCTAATCCAGCAGCCAGAACAATTGCCAAACAAGAACTATTGGACATGCAAACCCCTTGGGAACCTAGAATTACAAACTGACAGGCAAATTGCACGAGTGCTTTGGCATTTCAAAGAACATCGCAGTGCTTTCACCAAGAAAATCAGCGCACCCATTAGAAGTAGCAGATAGTGTTTAATACATCTTTTTCAGATTGCATTTGCACTTTGTTAACCATAAAAAACCAAGTTAATACATATAGTTAGGATTAGATTCGAATACGAGGCGACTGGAAGCTTTGAGACTTCCTCATAAAATCAACGAGTTACGACAGGAACCGAAAGTACTGCGAGAACGCATAACTGTTCTTGCATGGGGTATTGCTGCGCTCTCGTTTGTCGCCCTCGCCGCCTCCGCAGTGCAGATGCCTGCCAAATTCGCCTCCCAACAGGCAATTTATTCGCAGATCACACTCCCTCTCCCCGCTCCCGGCCCGGTTACGACAACCGCCTCTATTGGCAGTCAAACAGCTCAAAACGCGTTCCAAGTGTATGAAAATACCCGCGGAAACGAATCACAACAGAACCTGCAAAACTCAAAAGAATTGCATGCTGTGAGGGAAGAAATCATATCTTTACGCCGTTCTGTGCTGCGTCTCACAGAGCAAAACCGCAGACTATCAGGTCATGTTAAGGCGCTTGATGAAGCTGCAGCGCACAAAACATCAGAAGCTGAAATCCCTGCGGCATCAGCCATAACCGCGATTAAGCTGAAGCAGAAACCGGCGACCCCAATAGAAACCCTGCCAGCACCTGAATTCTTGCAAGCTTCAGCACCAATCACTACAGCAAGTTCTCTGCCAGAACTCAAGCTCTCCGAAGTCGGTACACGTGCCGCCATCGCTTTACCAAAAGCTTCTAATCCAGAGACAGTCGCCTCCATTCCTGAGAGGGCATCGGCTCTCGATCTACCTGAGTTTCAAAAAACACCGGCAGCAGGCAAACTTCGCCAGTCGGGAACTCGAAGAATTCTGCGCACGTCCTTTGCCATTGAACTGGGCAATTTCGAAGATGCAAACTCACTGGAAAGCAAGTGGCAAAGGCTGAAGGAAGACAATCCTCTCCTGCTCGGAAAACTGAAGAAACGCGTTTCCGCTGCAAAAGTAGATGGCGCTACAAAATACACGCTGACAGCCGGCCCGTTTTACAACGCTGCAGACACCGCTGTTGTGTGCGCAAGACTGGCGCGAGAAAAAGTCAATTGCTTGCCAACCATTTTCCAATAAGTTGCTCTCATCTTTTAGCACCTAAGCATTGAGGCGCTTGTCAGCAATGACGTGAGCGTTTCTTCGTGCCTTGCAGGTCTTTTCGGAATACCACGCGTGTCTCATTCATCTTCGAGCTCAAATTGGGCCTCAACATACGCCCTGTTGTTTCTCATGCCCATTTTCATGAGCTCCAACATAATAATTGCCAAACCAGCCATTGCCCATACAGAGCCATGGACCCTTGCTTTTTTTAGATGGGGCCTTGCCTCACTTATTCTTTTGCCGTTCACATATCGTGAGCTCAAAGCCAGCATGCCGCTGATCCGCAAAAACCTGAAGCTCCTCAGCTTCATGGCATTCCTCGCAATGTGGATTTGCGGAGCTATTGTCTATCTGGCACTAAAAGAAACATCGGCGACCAACGGAACATTGATTTACTCAGCTGCCCCTGCCCTTATCCTGGCGCTTGAATGGCTCTTCAGAGGGCGAGCAGTTGCCATAAGGGAGTTTGCCGGGATCTCACTCGCCATCATCGGTGTCTTTGTGATTGTGACCAAAGGCTCGCTCGGCAACCTGCTCAACTTACAACTAAACAGCGGCGACTTGTTGTTTGCCTTGTGTACGCTGAGCTGGGCAATTTACTCCGTACTCATCAAGAAAAGCCAGTTACAAGCAATCTCTACAGCTCCTTTGTTTGCAATCCTCGCCATTCTTGGAACCATAATTCTGGCACCATTTGCAGTCGCTGAAATGGCGATCACAGCCTCGATACCGGATACAGGTGAAGTCTGGATGTCTATCGCAGGCGTCGCACTAATCGCTTCAGTGGCCTCTTTCCTGACTTACCAGTTCAGCATCCGACTGGTTGGGCCATCGATCGCTGGCATGTTCATGTACCTGATGACACCATATGGTGTCGGCATGGCAGTCCTGTTTTTGGGAGAGCAACTCCAGGCGTTCCATTATCTGGGCTTCATCCCAATCATGGCAGGGCTTTTGCTGGCAACCTTGCCAGCAAGCTTATTCCGGCGAAAAGCCAGCGCTTAGAAACTAAAGCAATACACCAAGCACAAAAAAGCAGGCCCTAGAGCCTGCTTTTTTCATCTCAAAATCTGGAGCGTCCATTAGCCGATCTGCGAAAAGACCGGGAAGGTTTCGAGCAACCAGAAGGAAAATGCCTGAATGTAACCGGTCAGGAAACCAACACCGGTGAGCACGAGAAACGCACCCATCACCTTTTCAACCATCCCCATGTGCTTACGAAAGCGCGCCATGAAGCCCATAAACGGCCCTGCAAACATCGCAGCAATCATGAATGGCACACCAATACCCAGCGCATAGGCAGCGAGCAGAATAACACCCTGATTAACGGAGGCCTGCGTACCCGCAATCAAGAGAATACTTGCCAGAACTGGGCCGATACACGGTGTCCAGCCAAAACCAAAAGCAAGCCCCATCAGATAAGCACCGCCAAAACCACCCGGCTGACGATCAATCTGCACACGCGCTTCGCGGTAAAGGAACCCAATTTTAAAGGCGCCAAGAAAATGCAGGCCCATAATAATGATCATGCCGCCAGCCAAATAGGCAAGATACTGCGAATACTGCAGAACAAACTGACCAAGGAATGAAGCACTTGCACCAAGCAACACAAACACGGTTGAGAAACCGGCAACGAAACACATTGCGGCAACCATAACCCGATTACTTTGTGCAGCGCTCTTATCTTCGCTCGTCACCTCTTCGATGGACAAACCAGCAATATACCCAAGATAAGGCGGCACCAGCGGCAATACGCAGGGAGAAACAAAAGACAAAATGCCTGCGAAAAAAGCGCCCCAAAGGGTGATGTCTTGCAACATATAGCTATCCTAATTCCACTTGGAATGCATCCACATGACCTGACGTTTGCACGCACGGAAGCGTGACGACATCATAGTCCATCAATAGATCACCAAGGCTTATATATACAATTTTGCTGAAAGTTGGATGTGTTTCGTCAAACAGGCAAGAAAATCTGCGACACATTTTGGTGAACGGTAGGTAAGAACAGCTACCTACCGTCAACCACAAATATCAACTGTGACCTTTAGTTGTCACGTACAACCAGAACAGACTGGTTGGCATGGCGCACGACACGCGCCGCATTCGGTCCAAGCAGGAAGTCTTTCAGCTCAGGACGATGCGAGGACAAAACAATCAGATCAGTGCCCAGCTTATCTGCTGCGCTTGTGATCTCTTCATAGATCGTTCCGTGAGCAATATGCCCTTTCACATCCAGCTCCTCATCAGGAAGCTGCGTATCAAGAAACTCTTCAAGAGCCTCACGCGTACGCTCCAAGGCCTCAGTTTCAAACTCGCGAGCGAAATAACCACCAACGATAGATTTGCCAAAGTCCGGCAGAACCGTCACCACATGAAGCTGAGCTTTGTAATGACGAGCCAGATCAACAGCCACGGGAAGCGCAGTTTTCCAGCTGCTTTCTTCGTTCAAATCCAAAGGCAGCAAGATATTGGAGTACATTTCCCAACTCCTCAAAAATTATAGTTTTATGGCACAGCCCGCTTAAAAAGCGGGCTGTGTTTGGCGTCGACGTTGAAGTGCAACAACCAGCAAGAGCAGAAGCAAAGCTGGAATGTAGAACAGCTGTTTTGGCAGTCGTTCTGCATCCACCTGAGAGCTTACGATCACAACCGGAACATCTCCGTAAAAGTCAAAGCCCTGCAGTTTTTCAGCAAATGTCGTGCCTGGGAATGGTTCATCAAGCACCACAGCTCCATCATCCTGCATGGTAACCAGACCAGATGCATCAAGTCGTGCGTCAGCCCCCTGCTCCTCACCAATTGATAGAGGCAATGTCAGTGTCAGGATTTTATCCATATCATCAAAATCCGGACCTGCGAGGTTAAGACGCACCATATCACCCGGCTGAGCTTCACCAACCATCTCCATGATTTGCGGACCTGTAGCAGTTACGTATGGATCCTGCACCTGATCGAGCCAGAAGCCCGGACGGAACAGCGTAAACGCAATGAGAAGCAGAGCAACAGATTCCCACAGACGGGAGCGCGCAAAGAAGTACCCTTGCGTTGCCGCAGCAAACAACATCATCGCCACCACAGAGACGATAAAGACGAAGACAGCCTGAAGTGGCTCAACATCAATCAGCAGAAGATCCGTGTTGAAGATAAACAGGAACGGGAGGGCTGCAGTACGCAAAGAATAAATGAAGCCCTGAACACCGGTCTTGATCGGATCACCACGACTGATCGCAGCTGCCGCAAAGGCGGCTAGCCCCACCGGAGGCGTCACATCCGCCATAATACCGAAATAGAAGACGAAGAAGTGAACTGCGATCAGCGGAACAATAAATCCGGTCTGCTCACCAAGGTCCACAACAACCAACGCCATCAGAGAGGACACAACAAGGTAGTTCGCCGTGGTTGGTAGCCCCATACCAAGGATCAAACTCATCACCGCAACTAGCACCAGCATCAGCAACAGGTTACCGCCAGACAGGAACTCAACCAATGCAGCAATCATCTGGTGCATGCCGGTCAAGGACACAGTCCCCACGATGATACCTGCAGCAGCGGTCGCAACCGCAATGCCGATCATGTTGCGAGCACCGCCGATCATGCCTTCAACGAAGTCCACAATACCCTGCCATGTGCGGCCGGCCTGAGATTCTTTACGGAAGAGAGCTTTCAACTGATGCTGGGTCACAACGATGAAGGTCATCGCCATAGTCGCGTAGAACGCAGACAGGGAGGGTGAGAACCGCTCGACGAGAATACACCAGATCAGAACAACGATCGGCAGGATGAAGTAGTAACCGGTACGGCCAACATCACCAGCAGCAGGCAACTCACTCACCGGCGCATTAGGATCGTCCACCTCAAGGTCTGAAACCTGCGCGGCGATATACACCAACCACAAATAGCCAGCAGCAAACAACGCTAGCACAACAGGGAACGTAAGTGCCGGGAATGCAGTCTTCGTCCAGCCCAGACCGTAATACACGGCAGCACCCACAAGTGTGATACCGATAAAGCCTGTCAAAACACCAATCAGGCGCTGCAAAATGGTTACATGAACCGGAGGCTTAGGCAGACCTTTCAGGTTCATCTTCAACGCTTCAAGATGCACGATGTACACCAGTGCGATATAAGAAATCACGGCTGGAATGAAGGCGTGAATAACAACCTGATGATAACTGGTGCCAGTGAATTCGGCGATCAGGAAGGCTGCAGCCCCCATCACAGGCGGCATCAGCTGACCATTCACAGAGGAAGCCACTTCAACAGCACCCGCCTTTTCAGCAGGAAAGCCGGTCCGCTTCATCAAAGGAATGGTGAACGTACCAGTGGTCACAACATTCGCAATGGAAGAACCAGAATAAAGACCACTCATCGCAGAGGCAAGAACCGCCGCTTTTGCAGGGCCACCACGCAAATGTCCAAGAAGCGCAAACGCGGCCTTGATAAAGTAGTTACCCGCGCCAGCTTTCTCCAGCAGCGAACCAAACAGCACAAACAGGAAGATCATGGACGCCGAAACGCCAACAGCAACGCCAAAGACGCCCTCCTCCTGAATCCAGTAATGCCACATGGCTTTACCATAGGAGGCACCACGCCATTGAATGACGTCTGGCAGCCAAGGAGAGTTGCCAAACATCGCGTAGCCAACAAAAACCGCAGCAACAATAACGAGAGGCAGACCAAGGCTCCGGTACACCGCAATCGCAAGCACAGTCAGGCCAGTGGTGGCCACAATCAGATCCATCTGAGTTGGAAGACCGGCGCGATTAGCGATCTCAGAGCGCATAATCACAAGGTAGAGACAAGCCGCAGCGCCTAAAAATGCGAGCACCCAATCATACCACGGTATGGTATGTCGTGGGCTGCGGGAAAACAGAGGGTATGCAAAAGCAGCAAGCACCAGGCCAAATGCCAGGTGAATGTTTCTAACTGCGGAATTGTTGAAAATGAGATTGATGCCAAAGGTATCATTCAACCAAAATGGAACGTTCGAGGCCACATAAAGCTGAAAGACGGACCAGATAAAGGCAATGGCAGCAATCATCACGCCTAGCCCACCGGCCAGGCTTCGTGCACCGGTATCTGCCTGAGCGACCAATTCTTGCGCATCAACCTGCGCTTTGTGTCGTTCTGGACTCATTTGCACCCCCAAATACAGTTCCCCCTTTGCCTTAGCTGTAAAGGCAGAGCAAGAAACCTACTAAATCTCATAGAAAGCCAAAAAATGCGGGGCCAGAACAGCCCCGCATCGTAGAAAACTTGGGTAGATTACATCCAACCACGTTCTTTGTAGTACTTCACTGCACCGTCATGCAGAGGAGCTGTCAAGGAAGC
This sequence comes from Pseudovibrio sp. Ad46, assembly GCF_001623065.1. Taxonomy (NCBI): domain Bacteria; kingdom Pseudomonadati; phylum Pseudomonadota; class Alphaproteobacteria; order Hyphomicrobiales; family Stappiaceae; genus Pseudovibrio; species Pseudovibrio sp. Ad46. The sequence goes on from NZ_LMCG01000070.1 coordinate 15,331, forward strand.
CTTGATCATCTCTTCTTCTTTCAGGTTTTTGAATGCAGGGTGCAGTTTTTTGAAGTCGTCGAAGTTTTCGAAGACAGATTTAACAATGACGTAAACAACATCATTAGGCACTGCTGCGGAAGAAACGAAGGTTGCACCAACACCAAAGGTGTTGATGTCTTCTGCGTTGTTGTACATGCCTGCTGGGATAGTTGCTTTACGGTAGAAGGAGTATTTGTCGACCAGATCGTCGATCGCTTTACCTTCAACGTTTACAAGCTGCGCATCACAGGTGCTTACAGTTTCCTGAGTAGATGCGGATGGGTGACCAACCAGCCAGTAGTAAGCATCGATTTTGCCGTCACAAAGCGCAGAACCAGCTTCCGCAGACTTCAGCTCAGTCGCCAGAGCAAGATCAGCCTTGTTCACGATACCTTCTTTTTCAAGAAGCTGCCAGGTCGCATACTGACCGGAACCTGGGTTACCGATGTTGACTTTCTTACCCTTAAGGTCGGTGTAGTTGTTTACGCCGGAACCTTTAGAAGCAAGCATTGTTACTGGCTCAGGATGTACGGAAAATACAGAGCGCAGCTCACCGAAAGGCTTGCCATCCCACTGGGAGCGACCTTCGTATGCATTCGCCTGCACGTCAGACTGAGCAACACCGAACTCCAGCTCACCATTTTGAATGGTGTTGATGTTGTAAACAGAACCACCTGTAGATTCTACAGAACAACGGATACCGTGCTCTTTACGGGTCTTGTTTACAAGACGACAGATCGCACCACCAGTTGGGTAGTAAACACCAGTAACACCGCCGGTGCCGATGGATACGAAACGATTTTCTGCCGAAGCTCCAGTTGCAACGCTAACCGCAATTAGCGCAGCTCCAACTGCAACATTGCTAAGTTTCATACGAACCTCCACTTAAGTTGTAATTGCGCGATCCCGTTACTCACGGTATCGCGAATAGGAAATCTTGGCATTTTAACCATCAGACACGCCTATTTCCCACTGGCACAGAATGAAAGATGCCAAAAGCGGTGAAATACGTACACATCTATTGCTTGGATTACCAGTAAACTCTCAAGGTTGTTGGTAACAACCAAGCTGCATATCTATTCACCTAACAAACTGATTCAAAAATATATTTTTAGATATATGAGCATTTCGCACACGCGAAAGCCCCACAGATATTTCACGAAAAACTGCCAAAAATCAGGTGATACACCAGCAAACTGCCGATTGCTTCCACAAAATAGTATACTAAGGTATTACAGATTTTGTGAAGTATCACGCTTCATTTCGAGCAACATCTCTACGTTATTTCACCTAGAGAACTAATAATACCCCCAAAACCAAGGGATGAACGAGATGATTGCAGCGCTCTCCCACCTTAGAGCAGATTATAGCGGAAAGCGCATTTTGTGCACCGCACCCTACACTCTGCCAGATGAGGAACATCGCCATAAGAAAAACAAGGAACCAAAACCTAACATCATTTTACTACTCACATTTACATTGAGCTGTTTTCAGCAATCTCATCGTTTAAACAACATAAGAACGGTAAATAAGCGCAAAAAACGCTCCGTGTGGAAAATCGAAAAAACCGCTTGCACTAAGCCCCTGCAATCCTTAGAAGACCCCTCACAGGCAGCGACCTAACGGTCACGCCGAGAGCCCGTAGCTCAGCTGGTAGAGCAACTGACTTTTAATCAGTAGGTCCACGGTTCGAACCCGTGCGGGCTCACCATTTAACCTCATGGTACATAAAGAGGTTCAGCAAAGCTCTCTTCCGGGAGCTTTTTGCGTTTAGGCCTTGTGTCAGCACTATGTCAACAAATGAGAACGTGTCCGTCGTCAAAGATAGTTGGACAAAATTGGCTTTCGATTAGTGGAGTGTCTGGCCCAATTGCGTGTTGATGTTAAGCGGCTTGTGCGTGGTAGCGCAAGCGTCGGTTTTGAATAGTTCTGCGT